>NZ_JANSIR010000081.1:4744-18740 GCF_047462155.1 Synechococcus sp. OH2 | reverse complement strand
ATCGTGCGCGGCTTGCGCGTCTTGTCCGACTTTGACGTGGAACTGCAGATGGCCCACACCAACAAGCTGCTGGCCCCCGAGCTGGAAACCCTCTTCCTCGCCACCGCCAGCGAACACAGCTTCGTCAGCAGCAGCCTGGTCAAGGAGGTGGCCAAGCTAGGCGGTCCCATCGATCACCTGGTGCCCCCACCGGTGGTTCAAGATCTGCGGGAGCGTTTTCCCTTAACTGGATGAAGGGATCCCTGCCTGCGAAAACAGGGCCTTCAGCTCTTGCAACGTCTTTCTCACCTTGGCCTGGGCCACCTCCACCTCCGGCTGGTCGTAGGCTTTGGCGGCAAAGTCCAGTTGCTCCAAGCCGCGGCCCATTTCTTTGGCCAGGCGCAGCATCTCTCGCTTTTGCTTGTCTGGCAGGGTGGATGCTAGGCCGTTCAAGGTCTTACGGGTCATGCCCATCGGCCCATGAATGTAGGAGCGGATCTCCAGCCAGTCCTCGGCGTCTACCAGGCTCTGCAGCCGCTCCACCTGTTGCTCCAGTTGTTGCAGCTCTCGGGGCAAGGCGGCAGCCGCCTGGACAGGAAGGGATCCCAGCCACAGCCCCAACGTCAGAATGGCAACCAGCAACACGCTTTGCCAACGACGCATCATTCTCTACCTCCCGCCTGCCTCCAACAGGCTCGATGTCTCAGTCATCACTTTCTCGGCAACCAATAGTGTACCTGTTGACTGCACCTTGGGCTCTTCGCCCTCCTGGGAGAGGACAGGAAATCGGTTAATCTAGTCTTGTAAAAGAATGTAAATGGTGCTCTGATGCAACGCATCATCCTCATGACCGGCAAGGGTGGGGTTGGCAAGACCTCCGTGGCAGCGGCAACCGGCTGGCGTTGTGCTGAGCTAGGCCTAAAGACCCTGGTTCTGAGCACTGATCCAGCCCACTCCTTAGCCGACAGTTTCGACCAGCCCTTGGGCCACGAGCCGGTGGAGGTCAAGCCCAACCTCTGGGGAGCAGAGCTGGACGCCCTGCAGGAGCTGGAGCTGAACTGGGGATCCGTCAAGACCTACATCACGCAGGTGCTGCAGGCCCGCGGGCTGGACGGCGTGCAGGCGCAGGAGCTGGCAGTGCTGCCGGGGATGGACGAGATCTTTGCCCTGGTGCGGGTTAACCGCCACTACGACGAGGGTAAGTTTGATGTGCTAATCATTGACTCCGCTCCCACCGGCACGGCCTTGCGCCTTTTGAGCCTGCCCGATGTTTCCGGGTGGTACATGCGCAAGTTTTACAAACCTCTGCAGGGGTTGGCGCGGGTCCTGCGTCCCATCGCCGAGCCCATTGTTAAAGGGCTAACAGGGATCCCCCTGCCGAATGACCAGGTGCTGGATGCCCCCTACGAGTTCTACCAAAAGATCGAGCGGCTGGAGCGCATCCTCACCGACAACCGCATCACTTCCGTGCGCCTGGTCACCAACCCAGAGAAGATGGTGATCAAGGAGTCGCTGCGGGCGCATGCCTACCTCAGCCTCTACGGCGTCGCTACCGACCTAGTGATCGCCAACCGTATTTTGCCGGAAGGGGTGGTGGATCCCTACTTTGCTGCCTGGAAAGCCGCTCAACAGAGATATCGCCGGGAGATCCACGAGAACTTTGCCCCCCTGCCTGTGGTGGAGATCCCGCTTTACCCAGAGGAGCTGGTGGGGTGGGAGGCCCTGGCCCGCCTGAAAAAAGACCTCTGGGGGGATCGCAACCCGGCCGAGGTTTTCTATGCCGAGCAGACGATACAGGTGGTTACCGACAACGGCCAGTACCGCCTGGATCTCTACTTGCCCGGGATCCCGAAGGAGCAGGTGGAGTTAAGCAAAACCGGCGACGAGCTCAACATCCGCATCGGCAACCACCGCCGCAACCTGGTGTTGCCCCAAACCCTGGCCGCCATGAAGCCGGCGCGGGCCAAAATGGAAGAGGACTACCTGCGCATTCATTTTGCTGCTTGAGCTGGGATCTCCAGGCCAGCGGCAAGAAGCCGAGTTCTCCCCTTGCTCCCAGTTGAACTCTGCTCAGGAGAGAGTCCTGGCTTGTTGAGAGTTTTCTCTGGAGGCTGCGATGCACCACTCCCCAAACCCAGCGCTAACCCTAGCTCCCATCCATGTGGTGGGCGGAGGGCTGGCAGGGACGGAGGCCGCCTGGCAAATTGCCCAGTTGGGGGTGCCCGTCATCCTCTCGGAGATGCGCCCTGTGCGGCAAAGCCCAGCCCACCACACCGATCAACTGGGCGAGCTGGTGTGCAGCAATTCCTTTGGGGCCCTAGCCAGCGATCGGGCGGCAGGGCTGCTCAAGGAGGAGCTGCGCCAACTGGGCTCCCTGGTCATCGCCACCGCTGATCGCCACGCCGTGCCAGCCGGGGGAGCCCTGGCCGTGGATCGGGCTCGCTTTAGCCAGGCCCTAACGGAGACCATTGCCAACCACCCCCTCATCACCCTGCGTCGGGAAGAGGTAACCGAGATCCCGGAAGGGATAGCCGTCCTCTGCACCGGCCCGCTAACCAGTGAGCCCCTAGCCAAGGCGCTGCAAGCCTTCACGGGCCTGGAATACCTAAGTTTTTTTGACGCTTCCAGCCCCATTGTTACTGGGGATTCCCTTAACCGGGCAGTGGTGTTTCAGGCCTCCCGCTACGACAAAGGGGAAGCGGCCTACCTCAACTGCCCCATGACGGAGGCGGAGTACGAGCGCTTCTGGCAGGCGCTGGTGGAGGCAGAACAGGTGCCCCTCAAGGATTTTGAAAAAGAGGAGCGCAAGTTTTTCGAAGGCTGCCTGCCCATTGAAGAAATGGCCCGCCGCGGCAAAGATACTCTCCGCTTTGGTCCCTTGAAGCCGGTGGGGCTGGTGGATCCGCGCACGGGAACCCGGCCCTATGCGGTGGTGCAGCTCCGCCAGGAGGACAAAGCAGGCAAGCTGTGGAACTTGGTGGGCTTTCAAACCAATTTGAAGTGGGGAGAACAGCAGCGGGTCTTTCGCCTCATTCCCGGCTTGGAAGCGGCGGAGTTTGTCCGCTTTGGCGTCATGCACCGCAATACCTTTTTGAACTCGCCGCGGCTTTTGCTGCCTACGTTGCAATTTCGCCGCCGGCCAACCCTGTTTGCTGCCGGCCAGTTGGTGGGCACCGAGGGCTACGCCTGCGCTGTGGCGGGAGGGTGGCTGGCCGGGCAGAACGCCGCCCGCCTGGCCCTGGGGCTGCCTTTGATCACGCTGCCCCCAGAGACAATGATGGGATCCCTATTTCAGTTCATCAGCAGCGCTGATCCCAAGTACTTCCAGCCCATGCCAGCCAATTTTGGCCTCCTGCCGGAGCTGGAGGGGCAGAAGGTTCGCAGTAAACAAGAGCGCTACGGTCGTTACCGGGATCGCGCCTTGGCTGCGCTGGCGGCAACGGGGCTAGTGCGCCAAGCGCAAACGGCCTGAGTTCCCTACCCTCCCCAAGCCAATGGCCAGCTAGCCTGAAACCTAAAGGAGGGATCCCGTGCCTATCCTGGTTCTCAACGCCGGCTCCAGCAGCCTCAAAGTCTCTCTCTTTGCAACTGTTGAAGGCAAGGTGGAGACCACCCCCCTCTGGCAGGCGCAGGTGGACTTTGCCTACCAACCTGGCAAGGCGCTCATCCAAACGCGGCGGCAGGATGGCCCCTGGGAGCCTTTTCCTACCCCTTCCCCCCCAGCCGGCATTGGCGATTTGGCTCCTCTCTTCCAAAGCCTCTGGCAAGGCGAGGGATCCCTGCTGGCAGGGGCAATGGAGATTAACGCCATCGGCCACCGGGTGGTGCATGGGGGATCCCTCTACCACCAGCCCACCGTGATCACGCCCGAGGTGGAAGAGGCGATTGAGCAATTGAGTCCCTTGGCCCCAGCCCACAACCCTGCTGCTCTTGAGGGCATTCGCCTCATGCACCGGCTGTTGCCCGGGATCCCGCAGGTGGCCGTTTTCGACACGGCCTTTCACCAGCAGATGCCCCCGGCAGCCGCCCTCTATCCCCTTCCCTACGCCTGGGCCGAGCAGGGGATCCGCCGCTATGGTTTTCACGGCATCAACCACGAGCACTGCGCCCGCCGCGCCGCCGAGATCTTGAACCGGCCTCTAGAGGAGTTGCGGCTCATCACCTGTCACTTGGGCAATGGCTGTTCTCTGGCAGCCATTCGCGGGGGCCGCAGTGTCGACACTACCATGGGCTATACCCCCCTAGAGGGCTTGATGATGGGATCCCGCTCTGGCTCGGTGGATCCGGGGATTTTGATCCATCAGTTGCGCCGGGGCATGGACGTGGAGGAGCTTGACCGCATCTTGAACCGGGAATCCGGCTTGAAGGGCGTGTCCGGCCTCAGCAGCGACATGCGAGTTATCCTGGAAGCCATGCAGGCAGGCCATGCCCGCGCCGAGCTGGCCTTTAACCTCTTTGTCCACCGCCTGCGCAGCCAGATTGGGGCCATGCTCATGAGCTTGGATCGGCTGGATGCGTTGGTCTTCTCGGGCGGCATTGGGGAAAACGCCGCGCCAGTACGGGCAGCAGCCTGTGCCAACCTGGGCTTTTTGGGGATTCAAATCGACCCAGTTCTCAATGCTGGATCCCCGCGCAACTGCGACATCAGCACCTCTGATGCGCCAGTGCGAGTGCTGGTTATCTCCGCGCAGGAAGACTGGGCCATTGCCACCGCCTGCCAAAAACTGTTGCAAGGGGAATAGGCGAAGGATCTCAGGCTGCTTCTAGCCAGGTTGTCTCCTTTTCAACGACTGGCTCAGTTGAGACACCCCCCCGACAATGGGGCCAAAGCCCTGGGGAGGGGACGACAGGGGAACCCCATTGCGCTACCCCTGCAGGTCGCCTCCGTCCCTACAATTTTCCCCCTCCCTGAGAGAGAGGAGCTGAGGGATGCCCTAAACTCGAAACCAAGCTCGTTTGAAGGTAACGGGAAACTATGCAGCCTGCACAACGCTTGCGCAGAGGGATCCCCCTGCTGTTGCTCCTAGGCGTCGGTTTGGCAGGATGTGGGGAGACGACCGGCAGCACCCCCCTGCCGACGCCGATACCACCTCCCTCCCTCACCATCACCGATCTCTCGCCACGCACCGTCTCCGTAGGGCAAACCCCCACCTTTGTGGTCTCCTTCCGCGTCGAGGCCCCTGCCGGGATCCGCGGATCCAACGCTTTCTTGGCTGCCGTCACCACCCCGCTGGGTAACTTTGTCACCCTGGGGGTTTTCGATGCTTCCCAATTGCCCGGCTGCTTTGTCGGAGCCACCGCCTGTACGGTAACAGGGCTTACCCTGACGCAGAACCGCTTTACCGTTACCCAGACGGGATCCCATCAACTCACCATCAGCGTTTTCGATCGCCAGGAGCGGCTGGGCAGCGGCAGCTTTACCTTTAACGGCCTGCTCTGAAGCTCAAAAGCAGAATAGGGCCTTCAGCAGTTGCCAAGCAAAACGCCGCAGAGAATCTGCCAACGCAAGGGGTCTCCTCGCCATCGCAGACGTTGACGAGGCTTTGCTACTCTGAGGACAAAGCCATTTCCAGTAGCCATAGAACGGCTTGCTGGCCAATACCTGGACTTTCTTGGGGGAAAAGGCTGAGGGCCGCAAAGCATGGAAAAGCCTCTCCAGTCCTGGCCAAGCTCCACCAACTGAGAGCCCACCCAACCTCGAGAGGACTTGCCGATCCGGCAGAAACCTTTACAGGTCAGGGCCTTGCCGGTCAATGCTGAGCGGCAGTTTGACTTGCTACCTTAATGAAGGCTGCTGGCCGGACAGGCGCTAGATTGGCTCACCACCCATGGATACTCGCCTAATCAACATCGGCTTTGGCAATATCGTCGCCGCCGGGCGTGTTATCGCCATTGTCAGTCCTGAGTCAGCTCCCATCAAACGCATCATTAGCGACGCCCGCGAAAGAGGCCAGTTGGTGGACGCGACCTACGGTCGCCGCACCCGCGCCGTAATCATCACCGATTCCGGGCACGTCATCCTCTCGGCCATTCAGCCCGAAACCGTTGCCAACCGCTTCCTCACCGCCAAGGTTGGGCTGACGGAGGAACCTGAGTAAAAGCCTCACAAGCAGCCTGCGAGGCCGAGAGTGAGATATCCTAAAACAAACCAAACAAGCCAACTGTCCAGCCGTCCTTTGTCGCTCTCCGCCTATGGCAGTTTCTCCCACTACGCTCTCCTCGCCAACTCCCCCTGAGTGCCTGCAGCAACAGGAAGCCCCTCAGCCTCCTGCCACTCGCGGTCGCCTGGTGGTTTTGACAGGACCAAGTGGGGTGGGCAAAGGCACCCTGGTCAGCCAACTGCGCCAGCGCCACCCCGAGCTGTACTTTTCCGTCTCGGTAACCACCCGCCCCCCCCGCCCTGGGGAACAGGAAGGCGTCAACTACTACTTCCGCACTCGCGAGGAGTTCCTCAACCTGATTGAAGCCGATGAGTTGTTGGAATGGGCCCAGTACGCAGGTAACTTTTACGGCACTCCCCGCGAGATCGTGTTCAAAAAACTCAGCCAGGGTCAGGATGTGCTGCTGGAAATTGAACTGGCCGGGGCCCGTCAGGTAAGACAACAGTGCCCCGATGCCATTCGCATCTTCCTGTCTCCTCCTTCGCTAGAAGAGCTCGAACGCCGCATTCGCGAACGCGGACAAGACTCTGAAGCCAGCATCCAACGCCGTCTGCAACAGGCTCGCAAAGAATTGGATGCCAAAGACGAATTCGACTACGTGATCGTCAACGACAATCTAGAGCAAGCTCTGCAGGAGTTGGAAGCCTTGCTTTATCCTCCCTCTCCAAGGAAGGGGCAATCCTAGGGGCTCTGCGACTCCACGCGCTTTTTTCCCGAGAGCTCGCGTCTTTTTTTAGCTAAAAATCGGAGGCACGAGGCTTGGCATCCACGCCAAGTGCTCGCATAGCACTGAATTGGCTCTAGAAACGCCACGGGTGCAAGTAGCCACACGGTAACTGTTGCCGAGAGCGTCGGCAGCCGGCTTCTCAGGTGCGGAAACTCCTGTTCAGGCTTCACCAAGACAGGGTAGGGGGGGTGAATCTGAAGAGGAAGTATCTGCTGAGCCAGTTTGAGATTCCTTCGCGTCAGCGGGCCGTAGGCTCTGGAGCGGGGGTTATGGCGTCCCCCCCCAGGGCCAGGGCCGCGGGGCAAGCAAACCGCGCCTCAATCGAGGATAAACATCTAGGGATCCTCCGCACAGGGGACGGCAGCCTCAGAGGGGGCAGCTTGTCCTAGGCTATCCAAAAAATGCTGCAAGAGCTGAAAGCGAGGTGGGTTAAGACTGTAGTAGATCCAGCGCCCCTGCTGGCGAGCGTTGACCAACTGCGCATCTCGCAAGGTCTTTAAGTGAAACGAGAGCTTGGATTGGCTTATCTGCAGCTTTTCGCAGAGATCGCAAACGCACAGCTCGCGCCCACGCAACAGTTGCAGTGCGCGCAGGCGAATTGGATCGGAGAGAGCGTGAAATCCCTCCCGTACCTGCTCACACAGCAAATCCCCCTCTACCTTGGCCAACCACGAAACCATCCTTCAACTAGGGTAGCAAGAGCTTTGCGCCCCCACCGGCAAACACTCCTCCCAGCCCAGTTGTTCCTGGGCTGGGAAGGCCGCCATTGCTCTGCAGCACCGGCGCAACCCTGGGTTCGCACTGCCTCTCATCAGGCCAACCCCGGCAGCAGTTGGTAGTGCAACACCTGCGGTGGCCGAGCAAAGTAGGGCTCGAGGAGGGCGCGCCAGCGGACAAAGTTTTCCGATTGGCGGAAGTTAACCAGATGGGCCTCCAGGGATCTCCACTGTACCAGCAACAGGTACTGCTGAGGGTACTCTAAACAGCGCTGCAGTTGGTGCTGCCGATAGCCATCGGTTTGTTGTAGGTAGACAAAGGCTTGCGCGATGGCAGCTTCGAAGGCAGCTTCAGAGCTGGGGGTGACTTCAAACTGAGCCACCTCCAGGACAGGCGAAGGGTTCATAGGCTAGGTATGCAGGCCGCACTCGGTTTTGGCTGTGCCCTTCCAGCGGCCGGAGCGGGGATCCTCCCCCGGCTCCACCGGCGCCGTACAGTGGATGCAGCCAATGCTGGGATAGTTGCGGTCGTGGAGGGGATTGTAAGGGATCCCGTGGTCGAGAATGTACTTCCAGACTTGGCCGTTTGTCCAGTCGGCGAGCGGGTTGAGCTTGAGGCGGTTGCGCTTGCCATCCCACTGCACCTTGCCGATATCGGCGCGGGTGGAAGACTGCTCGCGGCGCATCCCAGTAATCCAGGTGGTGCAGTTGGCCAGGGCGCGATTTAGGGGTTCCACCTTGCGGAGGTTGCAGCAGAGGTCAGGGTTGGTGCGGTACAGCTCCGGCTCGTACTGCGCTGCCTGCTCTTCCGGGGTGAGCAAGGGCTTGAAAACCTCCAGTTGCAAATCGGGGTAGCGCGCCAGCACCTGTTGCTGGAGTTGCAGGGTTTCCGGGAAGTGAAAATCGGTATCTAGGAAAAAGGCGCGAACCTGAGGGCGAATGGCCGTGAGCAGATCGATGAGAACCAGATCTTCCGGCCCAAAGCTGCAGGCCAGCACCAGCCCGTCCCCAAACTCCGCCACGGCCCAGGCCAGCAGGTCACTTGCAGAAAGAGGCTCAAATCGCTCGCTCAGAGAAGCTACTTGCGGCTGATACTGCTCTCGTAACGCCTGAGCCGCCAGCTCCCAGTGGCCAGAGGAAGAAAGGGTTGCAGTCATAGGGGAAAGATACCAAATCCAAGGCTCTTTGCCTTTTTAATCTACACTAATTCGGTCAAGGTTTAGGATTTTTGGCTATTGGGCAACGGCGGGCAGGGATCGGGCTCCCTTGGCGCGCAGGGGGATTTGTCCCCAGCGATCCCGACGAACCCCCATGACCAGGCCATGCCAGAGAGGTCTGGGACCTGGCTCCGGCAGGTGAACCCAGTGGTAGCGCAGGATGCCTCGGCGCGGGTTGACGTCCAACTCAAACACCCGCAGAGCGGAGACCGGCCCCACCAGAGGAGGCGCTGTCAGGTAGGGGATCCCGTCCTGCACATAGACCCTCGGCACGTGCAGATGTCCACTCAACACCGCCACCACCCGCCCGTGGTCGGCTAAGAGGGTATGCAGCGCTGCAGCTTGCTCGCTGCGGAGCCGGTACTTGCGGAACAAAACCGCATCCATGTGGGTGGGGGAGATAAAGGGAGGCTGATGGATGAGCAGGATCAGCCATTCCTCGGGCACCGCCTGTAGATGTTCGCCTAACCAGTGCAGTTGCGAGGGGCGCAGCACGCCCTGGGGCAGAGGGAACTGGCCCAGGCTGGCATCGAGGGCAATCAAGCGGATCCCGGGCAGGGGGGAAAGGCTGTAATCGACGTAGCCCGTGGGGGCAAGGGGCAACGGAAATTGACGTTGGCACCAGCGGATAAATTGCTCCCGGTTGAAGCGCCCCTCCCTCCCCAAGGTATCGATATCGTGGTTGCCGAGGCTGAGGTAGTAGGGCACCCGCAGTTGGGCGAGAATCTCCTGGAACAACTCAAAGCTCTCCGGATCGGCTTGATCCACCAAGTCGCCAGTGAACACCACAAAGTGTAGATCGGGCACTTGGTTGAGATGGGCAACAGCAGCTTCCAACTGGTGGCGAGGGGAATCGGACATCCACCAGCAGCGGCACCCCGTCTCCGGCATCAGGTGAACATCTGAGACTTGGGCAAAGCAAATCCTTTGGGTCGCCATCACCTAGGCACTTATTCACACCTCACGCCCGCATCATAGTCAATAACCAGCCAGAGGGCTATGGACTTCTCTTAACCTCTGCCGGGGTACCGAAGGGGAGTTGCGGTTGCTGCGATTTGGAATCACGACCAATGAGTCTGATTCTTGTTCCGGCGCCGCTGCCAAGCAACTGCTAGGGTGTAGCGACACGGATCTTCGCCAAGAGGATCCCTTAGTTCAAGCAAGGAGAAAAAATCATGTCTGCTACCACCCTTGTTCGTTGCGCCTGTGAACACTGCAACTGCAGCTTCGAAAGCAGCCAAGGCTATCGCTACGAAGGCCAACTCTACTGCAGCGAAGCCTGTGCCACCCATGACCACGCCCACCCTTCGCCTTGCTGCGTGGCCTCTCACTGCTGTCAATAGCAGGTTGGCAGGGATCGCTCACCCCGGCTTTTGCTTTCCGGGATCCCGTGTTGCTTCTCTCCCTGGGCAGTTTTTGATACGCTCCTAAGGAGCTTTATCCCTGTCGGCCCGGGGGCCGGCCCAACCCGTTGGCATGGAATACCGCTGGGATCTGCTGTCCACTCCACCCCAGTTTGATCCGGAGCTGAGCCGAGAATACGGCAAGTATGCAGCCAAGGTGTTGGCCTTGCGTGGGCTGCACAGCCGGGAACAAGCGCGGGCCTTCGTCGATCCCAATCGGTATTCTCCCACGCCAGCGGAATCCCTGCCGGATCTGGAGCGGGCGGTGGCGCGGCTGCTGGAAGCCAGGGAAAAAGGAGAAACCCTCTGCATTTGGGGAGATTTCGACTGCGATGGCGTTACCGCCACCAGCCTCTTGCTCTCGGCGTTACAGACCTTGGGCTTCCGAGTCCAGTTCACCCTACCGCTGCGCAGCAGCGAAGGGCATGGCTTGAACTCCCAGCGGCTACAGCAGGTGCTGGCTCAGGGCTGCCAAGTGCTCCTGACGGTGGATTGCGGCATGGGCAATGCCGCCGAAATTGCTGCCGCCCAAGCCCAGGGGGTGGATGTCATCGTGGCGGATCACCACACCCTCCCGGATCCCTTGCCCCCTGCCTATGCTGTCATCAATCCCTTGCGTCTGCCAGAAGACCACCCGCTGCGCTTTCTGCCGGGGGTGGGGGTGGCCTACAAGCTGACCGAGGCCCTCTACCAAGCACTGGGGATCCCGGGCGTAGAAGAGCACCTGGATCTGGTGGCGGTGGGGATCGTGGCCGATGTGGCGGTGTTGCAGCGGGAGTGCCGCTACCTGGTGCAGCGGGGCCTGGTGAGGCTGGCCAAGACGCAGCGTCCGGGGCTGCGGGTTCTTTTGAATTGGGTGAGCAACGGCCAATCCTCAGGAATGCCGACAGCCCAAGACATCGCCTTTCGCCTTGCTCCCAAGCTGAACGCCATTGGCCGTTTGGACGATGCCAGCCTGGCGGTGGAGCTGTTGACCACCTCCGATCCGCAGCGGGCCCAGACGCTGGTGGAGCATTTCGTTGCCCTCAATGAGGAGTGTCGGCAGCTCACCCAACAGGTGCTGCAAGAGGTCAGCCAGCAGGTGGAGAGCTTGGATCTGGCGCGGGAGCGGGCCATCGTCCTGGCCGGAAGCGGCTGGAATGCAGGGGTTTTGGGAATTGCCGCGGCGCGCTTGGCGGAGCAATACGCTTGCCCCACGGTGTTGATCGCCAAAGATGAGAGGAGGGGACGGGGCTATGGCTCGGGCCGCTCGATTCCGGGGGTGAACCTAGTGGAGGCCATCGAGGCCGTGCGTCCCCTCTTGCTGGGGGGAGGCGGACACCCCATGGCTGCCGGGATCCAAGTAGAGCTGTCTTGCCTGGCCGCCGTACAACTGGCTTTGCGGCGGGAGCTAGCCGCGCGGGTTAGCCCGGATCAGCAAGCTCGCGCCCTGGCGGTGGAGATCGTCATCGATTGGGAACTGTTGGCCTCTCAGGGCCGGGATAGGGTGGCAGAGCTGGACGAGGTGTATCGGCAGTTGCAGCTCCTGCAGCCCTTTGGCCACGGCAATCCCAACCCCGTCGTAGCCCTGATGAACGTTCGCCGTGGTAGCGTCCGGCTGGGAGTTTCTCAGAAGGGTCGCCACCTGAAGTTTGAGCTGGGATCCCGTACCCTCTGGTTTTGGGAAGCCGGCGAAGAGTTGGAGCGGTGGCAAGAATGCCGGGCCTTGGACATCGCCCTGCAGTTGGAAGCCGACGCCCAAGGCAAGCAGCCCTGGCAGGGCAAAGTACTGGCGGTGCGCCCCTCTGGTAACTGGCAGGCGCCCACCGTTTCCGTCCCCAGTCTTCAGATCCGGGATTACCGGCAACGCCCCTTGCCGGATTCCCTCAAAGGAGTCCTCTGCTACGATGGGCAGGCCCTTCCTCTCGATCAAGACTTCCTCCTGCCGACAAAAACAGCCCTGCTGCTGGCCCGCTGGCCCTGGCTGCCAGCAGACTTGGCCCAACTGCTGCAACAGGTGCAGCCGCAAACGCTGATCCTGGCTGCTTCTGGCCACCGCTGGGAGCGCCTCCCCCACCAAATCGCCCAACTCCAGGAATTGGGGCGGACAGGCCGATGGGATCCCCATGTCCTGGCGGCGGTAACCGGCTTGCCCTGGCAGTGGCTGGCGGAATTGGAGGGGCCGGAGCAGATCCCGACACGGCTGCTGGGCCGTATTCAAGAATCCCAAGCTTTTCACCGCTGGCTGGACGAGGTCAGCGCCGCCCAGATTGCCCAACTCTGCCAACGGCTGCTGCAACCGGATCCCCTGCCAGCGGTTTTTCCTCCGAAGTAGAAGACGACAACTGGGCACAACCACTAGCCAACTTTGGGATTGTGCACCAGGCTTAGCCCTGCCGGCTGGATTTGTGCATCTTCGGCTCTGTCGGGCAGCAGGCGCAAGGGGGAACCAAAGCGGCCAACGGCTATGGTGTTGTGCAAGCCCGGCACCTGGCGGATGGATCCCTGACGTAGGCAGCGGTGCAAGCGCCGCAGCAAAAATAGATCGGCCTCGGAGCACTCATCTCGGAACAGCCTCACGTTGAGCTCGTGTTCCTGAGCAGCGGTGAGCAGACCGGTCATCATGGCAGTTTGAATGATTTGCTGCACAATCGTGCTTTTGATCTCGCTCATGGTGTGGATGCTCTTGGATTTAGACTTTTCGCTGGTTTTATTCTCGACAAGACCCTTTGAAATGAGCTCCGCCGAATGGCGGATTGGATATACGCACTTTGCCGGCTTTTTCGCTGCCCAAGATCCAGGGTCCTTCACTGATTTATAAGCTTCGACTTTGCTCAGATCCCATGCGGATAGAAACCTACATTGGCGATGCGTCAGACTTTCACATCTAACTCGAAGCCAGAGCAGCAATTGGATACGTAGGGATCCAATCTTCGCTGCAGTGCGGGATTAGACTCAACAATGGGTTGTTTGAACTTGCCAAAGAGTGGCCGATTCCACGATTTTCCGAGCCGTTGTTTGAAGCTACAAACAGATGTCTGTAGCAATACGGAACTGGGAAGCGTCGCTTGTTACCGACAAATGGCGTAGGCTGGATTGGCCTTTTATCTGGGCTTTGTGGGACAGGAAGGCACCCAGGATGAGCGGCAACTTTGTGTTGTGTTAGGGTGGGGGCACTCTGTGGTGGCGGTTGGCTATGTCGGAAAGTCCCCAACAAGTTGGCTGTGCTGCCCCGCTGGGCTGCTGCAGCTGGGGTTGTCTGGATCTGCTGGCGGTGTTGGGCTTGGGGCTGGTGGGGGCAGGGATGGGATCCGCGCTTCGGGAGCCTATCGCACCTACCAATTCGCGGTGGAGCAGCTCGCACAGAATGCGGTGGTGGAGCGGCTGGGGGATCCCCTGCGTCCGGGCTGGCCCTCGCGGCTGCGCTTTCAGGGCGCTATAGGGATTGGCAAAAGACAAGGGCTAAGCAGAGGGATCCGGTAGGGGCTTACAGTCTACCAGTTGCGGCTCCTCTTGAGGAGTGAGGGTTTTCAGGTCTAGCAGTGCTGTTCCTGCCGGCGCCTCAACAGCGGGGCTCTCGGCGAGGTTGCCCAGCAATAGTTTCTGCAAAGCAGCCTGGGCCGGTTGAAACTGGGGATCCAGCTCTAGGCAGCGCTGCAAACTGGCCTGGGCCGCTTCTCGCTGGCCGGCCTGTAGTTGGATCAACCCCAAGGTATGCCAGAAGGCGGGCCGCTGCGGCTCCAGTTGCGTAGCCCGTTGGGCGTCGGCCAGGGCCAGCTCCAACTTCCCCAGCTTCAGGGCCTCCCAGGCGCGG
>NZ_JANSIR010000081.1:4306-4582 GCF_047462155.1 Synechococcus sp. OH2 | reverse complement strand
CATCTCTTGGGCGGCGGCAAGGGCTTCTTCCAATCGGCCCAGGCGGCGCAGGCTGGTGATCTGGCCAAACCAGCAGGCAAAGCTGCCAGGACGCTGCTGCACCAAGCTCCGGAACTGCTCCAGGCTAGCCTCGTATTGCCCCAGCTCCTGGCGGGCCACTGCCAGGGCGTAGCGAGCCGGGAAGTCCTTTGGCCGGATTTTCAGGGCCTCCTCAAAGTGGATGCAAGCCTCCTTTAGGTAGCCCAATTTCTGGAAGGCCACGCCGCGGGCGTACCA
>NZ_JANSIR010000081.1:2178-4193 GCF_047462155.1 Synechococcus sp. OH2 | reverse complement strand
GGGCTTTGCGGGCCAGCCGATACTGCCCCAGGCGCAGCAGAGCCACCCCTAGGTTGTGGAGCGTAATGGGATCCCGGCGGCGCAGCCGCAGCGAGCGCTTGTAACACTCGATGGCCGAGCGCAGCCGCTGGCAGTGGAACAGGGCATTGCCTTGGTAGCGCCAGACCCGGCCACTTCTGGGGTTGAGCTTCAAAACCCGGGCAAAGCTGGCCGCCGCCGAGCTGGGCCGCCGCAGCCGCCGCAACACGATCCCACGCGCCAGCCAGGTGCGGGGCTGTTGGGGGTTGTAGCGCAGCGCCTTGTTCAGGCTGTTGAGGGCCAGCTTGGGCCGCTTGAGTTGCATGAGGCGAATGCCGCGGTTGTGCCAGGCCAGGGCGTCCTCTGGGTTGCTCTCCAGCACCTTGTCGTAGTTGACCACCGCCGCTTTGTACTGACCCAGGCGCCCCAGAATCAGGGCCAGGCGCAGCCGCGTCTCCTCGTCGTAGGGGTTGATGCTCAGGGATCCGTTGTAGCTATCCACCGCCTCGCGGTAGCGGGCCAACTGCACCAGCACATCGCCGCGGCGGCTCCAGGCCAGGGCAAAGTTGGGATCCATATTCAAAGCGCGGTCGTAGGCGGCCAGGGCTTCGGTTAGGTTGCCCCGCTTGCGCCACTCCTCGGCCCGATCGAATTGAATATCGGCGCTGTTCCACTGGAACAGGCGCTGAAGAAATTGCAAAATGGCAATCTTGCGTGCCCCTTCCTCCGGTGTGGCAGAGGGCATTTCGCCAGTGGCAATGCGCAGGATGGCTAGCTGAATGGCTCGTAGGAAAGCTTGGAACCCCCGCACTTCCTCATCTTCAGGAGGTTCCTCGCGGCGGTGGTATTGCAGCCGAAATCGCTGCAGATCTCCAGGGGTGGGAAAGCTGGGATCCAAAAAGTGCATCAGCTCCCGGGCCCGGTACTCAAACAGCACCGGATCTTCCTCAGAGCCGCTAAAATCCAGCAGCGGCGCTTCTGCCAGGGGGCGGGGCAGCTCGGCGGGCGTGTGGAGCAGCGTCAGCAGGCGCTGGTTCTGTCGGGGCGGAGCGTGGGAGAAGCCGCTGTAGAGCTCATCTCTAGGCCAGGGATTGGCGACAAATTCCGGTGAGGCCACCACCCCGATCCAGCGGCATTGTTCGATGGCCAGTTGCAGCTCCAGCCGGCGGTCGTCTCCCGGCTGCAGCATCCAGCGGTCAAACCAGACCTTGAAGTCCTCCCGATCCAGCCGCTCCGCCAACTGCCGCGCCCAACGGGCCTGAGCCCGGTGGTAGCGCAGGAAGAGATCGAACTTATAATGCCCGGAAGACATGAACGTCGGCTCGCTGCTCTTTTCCAGCTTATCCTCGCTGCTCTTTTCCAGCTTATCTTTGCCACCGCCTCGGCGGCTTGGGGCGTTGCCCTTCCCCGACTGCAAGATCGGCGATAGTTGAGGAAGGGTTGGTCAGGAGGGGGAGATGGCAAGCGGAGTGCTAGCGATTGCCGCAGCGATTGGCTTGGTGGTTTTGCTGTTGGAAGCGATTCGCTATCGCCGCTGGGGATCCCTGCGCCGTTGGCAGCCGGCAATGGGACTGGGCCTGGTGGCCCTGGCAGCGCTGGGGGCGGGGCTGGGACAGTTGCCGGAACCGGTTCCGCTGGCCCTGCTGTTGGGGGGGCTGGTGGGAGTGGGGCTGCTGGGCTTGGGCGGCTGTGGGCGGGCCGGGCAGGGGCTGGCGGTGCTGCTGCTCAGCTTGGCCACCTGGCAGGGTGTAGCCGGCGGCGCCTTCGAGGGATCTGAGGCGGGAGCTGCTTTTTCCCTGCTGTTGTGGGGCTGCGGCCTGGGGATGGGCTTGGTGGGGATCCCGTTGCTGGGCTGCTTGGCTGAAGGAGAGATGCTGTCTGTGCTGATGGGGCTGGCCCAGGGCTGGAGCGGCATCGCTGCCCTCACCTGGGGATCCCGCCTTATGGAGATGGGAGCGGAATCTCTGCCAGATCTCCCTTGGCCGGTGTTGTTACCT
>NZ_JANSIR010000081.1:0-2040 GCF_047462155.1 Synechococcus sp. OH2 | reverse complement strand
GGCGGGCACTCTGCCCCTGTTGACTGTTCCCGTTCGCGCCAGCGGGACAGAGTCCTCACCCGACAGCGAGGTGGAATCGAACCGGCTGCTGTCGGCCCTGGGGTCAGGAGTGGGATGGCTGGTGGCGATGGCGCTGGCCCTGGCTCTGGTGCGCAACGGGCTGTACCAGGATCCCTTTTGGGCGCTGCTGTACGGGGCGGGGGTGTTGCTCTCGTGGGCTCTACTGGCTTTGGAGAGCAGGATCCTGGCACCCGAGGGGAAAGAGGCCTTGCTCTGGCGGGCCTGTGTGAGCCTGACGCTGGTAGGCGGTGGGGCGCTGCTGGCACTGCGGCTGGGGGGATCCTACGGGGCGGCGCTGCTGGGGCTGGGGTGTCTGGCTTTTCCCAGCCGCTGGGGGGCGATGGCTGCCCTGTTTTTGTCGGCCCGACCCCTGCTGCAAAACCTGCTGCACCAGTTCAACCTGCAGGTGGCCGGGATCGACCTCACCCAGCCCTACGTATCGGCGGCGCTCTACTTGGGCATGGCGGCCATGGCCTTGGCTGCGCTTCTTGACTGGCTGCACGGGCTAGACAAACCCCTGCAAACCGGGGTCGGCCTGACGCTAGGCAGCCTGCTCCTGCCGCTGGGGGTGGGTTATTTCGTCCATGCCCAGCCGCAAGCAGCTTTCTTGCTGGCAGCCTTGATCACCGCCTTGATCTTGGCGGCGCTGCAGCCCATAGCCTTGAACCAAGAAGGGAGAAGGGCGACTTGGACGGGGATCCAAGCTTTGGGCCTGGCCACGCTCGCCATCCTCGGATCCAACCTCAGCCGCAACTGGACGGTGACGGGGTTCTATGCCACCCGCCTGGAGCGGGCCCTGGTGCTGGCGGCCAGCGTTGGGATCCTGGCTCTGTTCCTTTTGCTTGGGCAGGGCTGGCGCTGGTGGCAGTCCAGAACAGCGTCCCGCTAGCGTTGAGGTTCTAGGGTTGTGAAACTCCTTCCCCTCGGTACCCGTGGCACCTGGCAAGGGATCCCCGGCCCCGAGCAGACGGCTGAGGCCCTGGGCAACCCCGGCGTGAGGGTGATTGGATCCCCAGCTCTGTTGGCGCTGATCGAGCGATGTGGCCACAACACCTTGCAGCCTTTTTACGAGGGGGAAGAAGCGGCAGTCGGGATCCGCTTTGTCCTAGAACACTGCTCAGCAGCTGTGGTGGGGGATCCCTTGCAGGTGAAGGTTGAAGTCGTGGCAGTGGAGGGAAGGCGCGTTCAGTTTCAGGTGGAGATCGCGCAGCAGGGGCGGCTGGTGATGCAGGGATCCTATACCTGTCAGGTAGTCGATTTGCCCCGTTTTCTGGCCCGCTATGGGCTGGCTTGAGATCATCAAGTACCTGGCAGGGCTGCTGCTGGTCACTGGGTTGGGACTGTTTCTGTTCTGGCCACAACAGCTCCTGCTACGCTACCGCAAGCCTTGGCAAGGCCCCCTCGCCTGGAGCTGGAAATGGCGCGGGTGGGGGGGCTTGGCTCTGCGGGGCAGCCGTCGGGGTTGGGAATGGCGTTGCGGATCCCTCTGCGTTCGCGGGCATTGGCCAGCCCGGGTGGGCTGCCGTCTCTCCTTTGCCGACTGGCCTCGCTTCTGGCCCCTTCTGAAGCGGTTGGCCAAGGGGATCCAGATCCAGTCCTGGCAAGGTGGCCTAGAAATCGGCTTTGCCAACCCGGCCTTGACGGGGCAGTGCCTAGGGCTGTTGGCGGCCCTCCCTCCCTCGCTGGCCCGCCACCTTCGCTTGACCTTCACCCACACCGGCTGGCACGGACAGGGATCCCTGCTGCTTTGCTTTCGCGCTTGGCGAGTGCTGGGGCCGGCCTTGGAATTGGCATGGCTCATCCTGCGCAGCAGCCGCTCGAGAATCCGATAGAACTCAGCAGCACTCTTTTGTACTCTTGCAGCAGCCTAACGGGCAGCAGCGGATCCCTTCCCATCTAGAGCCACTTTTGCTGGGGATCGACAGCTCAGCTTTAACGTAAGGTGCGGAATTCCCCACCCGGGTGGGGATGGATAGCACC
>NZ_JANSIR010000080.1:20993-21135 GCF_047462155.1 Synechococcus sp. OH2 | reverse complement strand
AAGCGGGTGAGGAAACCCCACCCGCCTACGCGGTGGGGTAGTTCATGTCCAGATCCTGGAGAGCTGGCCCTGGAGCTAAGCTAGTAGAGCCTCCGGAGAACCGGAGAGAAGGGTTTGTTGGCCACTTGTCGATTGAGTCTTG
>NZ_JANSIR010000080.1:17261-20873 GCF_047462155.1 Synechococcus sp. OH2 | reverse complement strand
GCTTCCGGTTACGATTTTGACAGGCTTTTTGGGCAGTGGTAAAACCACGCTGCTCAAGCGCATCTTGCAGGAGGAGCACGGGCGGCGCATCGGGGTTATCCTCAACGAGTTTGGTGAGATCTCCATCGATGGCGAACTGGTCAACATGCCCGAAGGAGGGCTGATGCAGCTCAGCAACGGCTGTCTCTGTTGCACGGTGCGGGAGGATCTCGAACGGGCGGCTCGCGAGCTGCTCCAGCATGCCCAGGCGTTGGACTACCTGGTGGTGGAGACCAGCGGCGTGGCGGATCCCAGGCAGGTGGCCGAGCTGTTTGTACAGAGAACCTTCCACGAGGAGCTGCGTCTGGATGGGGTGGTGACCCTGGTGGATGGGGCCGAGTACTGGCGCAACTTCCGGCGCTCCCAAACCACCGCCCACCAGATCAGCAGCGCCGACATCTTGCTCCTGAACAAGGTAGATTTGATCACCCCAGCCGAACAAGAGCAGATCCTATTAGATTTGCGTCGCTACAACCCCGACGCTCCCTGTCTGCCCACCACCCACGCCCAGGTGCCCTTGGCCCGCATTTTGGATGTGCACGCCTTTCGCCCAGAACTGTGGGATCCCAAGCTCTCTGCTGCCGAGGCTGAAGGTCACGCCCACCCCAGCCACCATCTGGAAGAAGACGGGATCCAATCCCTGAGCTTTCAACTGCAGCAACCGCTGGATCTGGCGGCCTTCCGCGATTGGCTGCAAGACCTGCCGGAGACGATTTTTCGCGCCAAGGGGGTGCTGTGGGCTGCAAACGAGCCGCAGCGGGTTATCTTTCATCAGGTGGGCCGACGACAAACCCTCTTCTTGGAGCGGGAGTGGGATCCCAGTGAGCCGCATTGGTCAAAAATTGTCTTCATCGGTAAGGAACTAGAGCAAGAAGCGCTGGCCGCCGGCCTCAACCGGCTGTGTCGGGCAACTGCCGCCTGCCCGTGAGTCCAAGTTTTGGGATGGGATAACCGCGATGGCCCGCAGCAAACTTTCAGAACAAGAACAACAGCAAATTGTTAGCTCCTACCGCGGCTCGGCGGCCACTGCTGCCGAATTGGCCGAGCAATTCCGGGTGAGCGTTACCACCATCACCCGTGTCCTCAAGGAAAACCTCGCTGCCGACGAGTACCAGCGGCTGATCCAGCTCAAACGCTCAGCAGCTCGCCGCAAAGACACGGGCGAGGAACCCGCCCTTCCCCTGGACGGTATGGAGGGGCAACAGGTCTTGCCCCCGCAGGGGGCTGCCGACGCCTCCGATCTCAGCGATGTAAGCGAAGGGGAGACGATCCCTGGCGACAGGACGGCCACGGTGACAGAACTGGCCCCCGAAGAATTGCCGGCCCAGCTCGTAGCCGAGCTTCAAGAAGACCTAGAAGACGACGAGGACAACGAGCTAGAAGACGAAGAAGACGATGACGATGAAGAAGAGGATGACGACGATTTTTTAGACGACGCGGCAGCGGTGCCCTCAGAAGATCCGCTGGCGGATCCCGTCCATCACATCCAAGTACTCCCCCTGGAGGAGCTCGACCTGCCCGAGACCTGTTATGTTGTGGTGGATCGCTACCAAGAATTGACCACCCGCCCCCTCAAGGAATTTCTGGGACTGGGATCCCTGCCCATGGAAGGGATCGAAAACGCCAATACGCTGCCGATTTTCGACAACCACAAGGTAGCTCGGCGCTTTTCCGAGATGAGCCGTCGCGGCAGCAACACCTATCCGCCCTACCGGGTCATCCAATTTCCCGGATACATTTTGGAGATCGTACGCCCACAATTGCAAAAGAAAGGCATTACTCATCTGCTAATGGATGGACAAATTTACAGCCTGTGAGGTGTAGCCGCTGAATCCAACTACAGCTTGCTCCTTCGTCAGGAGATCCAGCACACAGACGGAAACTCCACCTGGACAAGGGTTTTGGCTTATGTGACGATATGAGACCTGACCAAGCAGGCTGTAACTGCCCAGTTGCCGAAATTAACAGTCTTAACCAGAGCACTCAACCAAAGATCCTCAAAAGATCAAGGGATAGGCCTATGTCGGAGTTTCAACTGGTTTCTCCCTATCAGCCCACGGGGGATCAGCCCAAAGCAATTGCTGCTTTGGTAGAGTCGATTGCGGCAGGGCATCGCTTTCAAACCCTGCTGGGGGCAACTGGGACCGGCAAAACGTTTACCATTGCCCATACCATCCAGCAAGTCGGCAGGCCCACCTTGGTGATGGCCCCCAACAAAACCTTGGCCGCCCAACTGTGCAACGAGCTGCGAGAGCTTTTTCCCTACAATGCCGTCGAATATTTCATCAGCTATTACGACTATTACCAACCGGAAGCCTATGTGCCCAGCACCGATACTTATATCGCCAAGTCTTCTTCTATTAACGATGAAATCGACATGTTGCGGCACTCGGCCACCCGCTCCCTCTTTGAACGGCGGGATGTTATTGTCGTGGCCTCGGTAAGCTGTATCTACGGCCTGGGCATGCCGGAGGAATACCTGAAGGCTTCCATTCCCTTTCAAGTCGGCCAGGAGATTAACCAGCGGGAGGTCTTGCGGGATCTGGCCAACATCCAGTACGAACGCAACGACCTGGAGCTGGGGCGGGGGCGGTTTCGCGTCAAAGGCGATGTGCTGGAAATTGTGCCGGCCTACGAAGACCGAGTCATTCGCATCGAGTTTTTTGGGGACGAGATTGAGGCCATTCGCCTCATTGATCCAGTGACGGGCGAGATCCTAAACAGTGTCAGCGCCCTCAGGGTTTATCCGGCCCGCCACTTCGTAACGCCAGAAGCTCAGTTGCAGCAGGCGATCCTCAACATTGAGCAAGAGCTGGAAGAGCAACTGGCTTTCTTTCGCCGCCAAGGCAAGCTACTGGAGGCCCAACGCCTAGAACAGCGCACCCGCTACGACCTAGAGATGCTGCGGGAGGTGGGCTATTGCAACGGCATCGAAAACTACTCCCGGCACTTGACGGGGCGCAAAGAAGGGGAGCCGCCTGCCTGTTTGGTGGATTATTTCAAGGCCAACGATTGGCTCTTGGTGGTGGACGAATCCCACGTCACGGTGCCGCAGATCCGTGGCATGTACAACGGCGACCGCGCCCGCAAACAGGTGCTGGTGGATCACGGCTTTCGCCTGCCCAGCGCCCTCGACAATCGCCCTCTCAAAGCCGAGGAGTTCTGGGCCAAAGTCCACCAATGCGTCTTTGTTTCCGCCACGCCTGGCAACTGGGAACTGGAGCAGAGCGGAGCCCAATTTGAAACGGTGGTGGAAAACGGCAAACCCCTGAAGTTCTACGTGCCAGGCACCGGTCGGATTATAGAGCAGGTCATTCGGCCCACCGGGGTGGTGGATCCCGAGGTGCACGTGCGCCCCACAGCCGGGCAGGTGGAAGATTTGCTGGGCGAGATCTATTTGCGGCTGGAGCGCTCGCAGCAGGGGCCTGCCGAACGGGTGATCGTGACCACCCTCACCAAACGCATGGCCGAAGATCTCACCGAATACCTTCAGGAACGCAGCATCCGCGTTCGCTATCTGCACTCTGAGATTGCCCCCATCGAGCGCATTGAGATCCTCCAAGATTTCCGGGA
>NZ_JANSIR010000080.1:343-17158 GCF_047462155.1 Synechococcus sp. OH2 | reverse complement strand
GGCCTTTGATGTGTTGGTGGGGGTCAATTTGTTGCGGGAAGGGTTGGATTTGCCGGAAGTCTCCTTGGTGGCCATTTTGGATGCGGACAAAGAAGGATTTTTGCGGGCGGAGCGCTCCCTAATCCAGATGATCGGGCGGGCAGCGCGCAATGTCCGTGGCACGGTGGTGATGTACGCCGATACCCTGACCGGCAGCATGGCCCGGGCCATCGCCGAAACCCAGCGCCGCCGCGAAATTCAACTGCAATCCAACCGCCAACACAACATCACCCCTAAGCCCATTGTCAAGAAAAACAGCAACGCCATCTTGTCTTTTTTGGCCATCTCCCGCAAACTCAGCGACCAAGATCTGGAAAAGGCCTTTCAAGCTACAGACGAGATCCCGCTTTCGGAGATTCCAGAGCTGATCGGCCAACTGGAACTGAAGATGAAAGCAGCCGCCAAAAACCTGGAATTTGAAGAAGCTGCGCAACTGCGAGACCAAATTAAAAAGCTGCGCCAACGCCTTTTGGGCCACCATCAGAGCACTTAAAGTCCTCACTTGGGTTGGCCAAAATCGGGATTTGCTTGTGCCACCATAGGCTTACAGCAGCATCCTAGGGATCCCTGAGACAATGGACGTTCGTGTCCAACGAGCCATTCGAGACTCTGTCCTGCTGAAGGGAGCGGCCTTGGCGGTGGGGCTGATAGCCGGGATCGGCCTCTGGCTCCTGCCTGCTCCGGTCTCCAAGGCTGCTGGGATCCCGGTGGCTCAGGCCCTTGAATTTCGGGATCCCGGCTTTTTCCAAACCGGCCCCACCCCTGCCGAAGTGCCAACTCCTGAGGGATCCCCCTCCCCGACCCCTAGCCCACTGGGGATCTCCTTTACCGGCCAAGAGGGCACAGAAGTCTTGGTGGGGAACATTCCGGTGTTTCGCCTGCAGACGGCAGAGTACCCCAGCGATGTGCGGGCCGATAACGTGCGGGCGGTCATTGAGCGCTTCTTGGAAGAAGGTCAGTTGCCAGAGCCGGAGGTGCGGGTGGCCCAGGATGCCAATGGCCAGTACGTCCTCCGCCTGGGAGAAAGGGGCCGCTTTGAGGCCACCCAGCGGTATCTGTTTACCGTCACCTATGCCGATGCCGCCGCCGAGCGCAGGGTGCCGCTGGGCCAGGTGGGCCTCAACGACGTGCGTCTGGTGGCCAACACTTGGGCGCGACGGCTGGAACAAGCCATTGCCGAGTACCGGCAGGATCGGCTGGGTCTGCAGCGGGCGCAGGATCCGCGCGTGCTGGCTCTCACCATCTTGGCCGGTCTGGCCACATTGGCGCTGGGGTTCTTTCTCTGGCGGCTGTTCGACCGCAGCCTAGTTCGCCTGCAGAGGTGGCTGGAGCTCCAGGCCGGCCCGGCCTGGGGAACCTGGATCGACATTGGGGGAGTGCTCCTGCGAGGCGTGGGGGCAATTCTCATTGCCGGCATCTCGCTGGATCGCGGCATCAGCTTCATACCCGCCCTGCGACCGTTTCAGCGCGCTTTTTACCTGGGCTTGGGGCGGGTGGTGGCCACGGCGCTGGGCGTCCTCACCCAACCGCTGCCCAATTCCAGCGTCTCCATTGCCAGCTTACTGGTCTTCTTTGTGCTGGCCGTTTTGGTCTTCACCGTTGCCCACTACGTCAGCGTTGGCTTTAAGCAGCGGTTTCTGAGCCGGCTGGGACTGGATCTGGGCACCCAGGAGTCTACAACGGCCATCTTCAAGTACATCCTCACGCTGTTCGGGATCCTCTTGGTCTTGCCCTTCAGCGGCCTGAATCTGGGATCCCTGGCGGTGATTGCCGGGGCGGTGGGTTTGGGGATCGGCTTTGGCCTGCAAAACCTCTCCAACAACTACATCAGCTACATCGCTATTTTGCTGGAGCGCCCCATCCAAATCGGGGATCTGGTGGAAGTGGACAACCTGCTCGGCACCGTGGAGCGCATCGGCCCGCGGGCCACCGTCCTGCGCACTTTGGATCGCATCTTTGTGATTGTGCCCAACTCCCGCTTCACCGAGTCAAAGGTGGTGAACTGGAGCTACCGGGATCCCCGCTGTCGCATTCACATTCCCGTCGGCGTGGCCTATGGCTCCGATACTGCCCTGGTTACCGAAGCTCTGCTCAGCGCTGCCAAAGAAAATGCTCGGGTGTTGAGCAGCCCCGCCCCCCAAGTCTGGCTCAAGTCTTTTGGCCCCTCTTCCCTCAACTTTGAGCTGCTGGTGTGGATCAACCGTCCCCAGGATCAATTTGTCTTGATCAGCGAGCTGAACTTCGCCATCGAGGCCGAGTTTCGGCGGCGTGGGATCCGCATTCCTTTCCCGCAGCAGGATATTCACATTCGCAGCCTGGAGGGACTTGTCAGCCTCAATGGCGGCTCCCGTTCCCTGCCCGATGCCGCTTCCATCCAGTCCGCCCTCAGCGAAGCGGCAAAATCGCTGGAAGACCAAAACGGCGTTTCCTGAGCTATCCCTATCGACACCATGCTGCGACGGTTAGATGAGGCACTGGGTAGCTTTGGCAGCCATCCGTGTTGGGCTGAACTGAAGCAAATGCAGCTCCTAAGGCAGCTTTGGCCGGAAGTGGTGGGAGAGGCGGTAGCAGCGCAAACCCATCCCCTCAACGTGCGCCGCCAGGTGCTGCAGGTAGCCACCTCTACCCCGTCCTGGGCGCAAAACTTAACCTTACAACGCCAACTCATTCTCAGAAAACTCAACAGCTGCCTGCACCCCCCCCTCAGCGACATTCGCTTTAGCCCCGGCGCTTGGCACGAGGGATCCAACCCGGTCGCTCCCCACCCTGATGCGGAGTTGACCAGCAAGTTTTATGGCCCCCCCCGCCTCGCTGCCCAAGATGGACAACGCCCTGGATCTTGCCGCAACGCTCCCCCCAAACAGCCCATCTCGGATCCGAAAGTGGCTTTCGAGCGCTGGGCGAGAGTGGTCAAACAACGGCAGACTCAGCAAAATCTGTTCCCTTGCCCCGCCTGTGGCTGCCCTACCCCTGCCGCCGAACTGGAGCGTTGGTTTGTCTGCGGGTTTTGCCATCGCCAGTCCTTGCGCCTGCGCAGCTAACTCAGGGAACTCAAATTAGGGCTGTTTCCAACGGCAACGAAACGACTCGTTAGGCCGCTCCCCAGCTCCCCTCTCCCTCTGGGAGAGGGGCCGGGGGTGAGGGCTGCTCCCTCTGGGAGAGGGGCCGGGGGTGAGGGCAGCGGCCTGGATTCTCCAATGAAGGCAACTGCGAACCCTCAATCGTTCATGGCGTGGTAGGTGGCCACTGCCGACGGCGATACACGGTTCAAGTAACGGAAGATCCAGTACTTAAAGAGTGTGTCGAGAAAAACGGGAAAAGTGGCAATAAAGCCGTAGATAAAATTGCGGTTTTCTGGCAAACCTAGGTGGTCAGCTAAGCTGCTCAGCAGCACCTCCCAGCCGTGGGGAGAGTGGTAGCCGACGAACACGTCGGTGAAGAGGATAATGATAAAAGCCTTAGCACTGTCGCTAAGGCCATAGATCAGGCGATCCAAAAAAGACTTGAGAACTTCAATTTCCTCGCGTCCGATAAAGATCAGCCAGCCAAACACCAGCAGCGATAGCACGTCAGCGAGGACGTTCTTGAGGCCTTCCAAATTCTTACGGCTGTATTTTTGCAGCAACTCCTCTGCCTTCCTGGACAGTTGGTCTTCGGATTCCAGGTCGAGCTCTGGAGATTGGTGGTGTAAGGCCCGCTCAAACTCTATTTTTTCCTTGAAAAACTCAAACTCGGAGAGGGCCTTTTCTTGAAATTCGTAGCTCAGAGCCAAGATGGTGGGCTGCCGCGGCTGAAAGCGATCCACCAACGGCCCGAACAGGAACTGTTTTGAGAAGATCTGGGCCAGCAGCGGCAAAATGGCCAACAGCAGCAAAAACCGAACTGCCACCAGTGTACGTGTGCGTTGGCTGCGATACTCCTGCAGTAGCTCTTCTTCCGCTTGCGAACTCAGCTCACGGCGGATCTGGTTGGCCGTACGCAGGATGGAGCGGGGCAGGAGGGCCGTTCTAGAGGCAACCGGGGCATTGCTGTTGTCGGGGTTTGTCTTAGCAAGATTGGTTTTGATGGAGGGGTCGGAGGGCTCCGGCTGGCTTGAGGTCAGGGGCTCCGGCTGGCTTGAGGTCAGGGGCTCTGGTTGCTCTTGTTGCTCTTGAGACTTGGGCGGAGGGGAGGTGAACTTGGGTTGTGCAGCGGGGCGCTTGTATCGCGAGGTCACCTGATCGATAAACTCTAGCTTCTCCAAGATAGAGGGATCCCGACTTTGTCGGCCATTTGCAGCGTCTTTGCCGTCGTTTTCGGAAGGGCCGACGGGGGCCTCTTTGGCCTGATCTTTGTCGGAAGAGAAGGGAGGGCCGCTGCCATTTTGCGCGGGATCCGGCAGGCGAGAAAAAACGCTACTGGCCCTGAACTCGGCTAAACTAAGATCGATTTGGCGCAATTCCTGGCGCAATTGGATCTGAAAGTAGCGGCTGGTGTTTTGGCCGTGGGTTCCGTTGCTGCCGATGGATTCCCCCTGAAAGTAGCGGTCTTCGATGGCTTTGATGCGCAGGGCAGCTTCATAGGCTCGATTGAGGGAGCGTAGGGGAGTACTCGAGATCCACTGGCCGAGCCTGCTCAATACGGATTCCCCCATTGTTTTTTCCTGTGGCGGTTTTTCTCAGGGCTGATCCATACACTTTTCAATAGCTAACTATTGTAACAACTTCTGGATTGTAACAACTTCTGGGAGGCTGGGCAGGGATCCGGATGGGGAAGCGGCCTGTCTGGATCAAAACCGTGCTGAAGGGGTTAGGGCTCAGGATCCCTTGAAGCGCTTGAGGGCAAAAGCGCAGATCTGCAGCAGCCGCAGCCCGTCCCGCACATGTTGAATGTTGGAGCGGCCATAGGTTCTGGGGAAGTAGCGCACGGGGATGTCCAGGATCTTAAGGGTGCGCTTGGCCGCCCCTAGCAACAGGTCAAAATCCCCAAACGGGTCAAAATCTCCCCACTCTTGCCGCAGCTTGACAATCTGCCAATAGTCCTCCCGCCACAGGGCCTTGGTGCCGCAGAGGGAGTCTTTGATGCGGATGCCGAGAATGTGGGAGAGGAGAGCGGCAAAAAAACGATTGGCCCACTGGTTAAGACGCGGCATTGCTTCTGGTTTCAGGGGATAGACCAGGCGGCAGCCGTTGGCAAAGTCGCACCGCCCGGAGGCCACCGCCCGGAAAAACTTGGGGAGGTCTTCCGCCTGGACGGTCAAGTCGGCGTCGAGAATGATCAGCACATCGCCACTGGCTGCGGCAAACCCCTTGCGCACCGCATCTCCCTTGCCCTTGCCCTCTTGCCGGAGGGCCCGGATGGTGCGGATCCCTTGGTATTCGGCCTGAACCCGCTGGATCTCAGCCCAAGTGTCGTCGCTGGAATGCCCCTCCACAAAGATGATCTCGGTTCGGGATCCCATTTCGGGCAACTGCTCCACACAGCGGCGGATGTTGCCTGCCTCGTTGCGAGCCGGGATCACCACCGTGCAAGAAGGTTGCTCCTCAGGGGGGGGATCCCAGGTGGGATCGGGCTGGAGGCGGGCGATCGTGTATTCAGTCAGGCAGAGGGCGTTGATCCCGGGTAAGGGGGCAATGAAGCGGTTGATCAGCGTCGAAAGCAGTGGGATCCGCCGCGGCAGCAACAGCCGCTTGCCCTGCTGAATGACCTCGTACCCTGCCAGGTGCAGCAGATTGGCCACATCACCAGCCGAGAGCCAGTTGGCTGCCGGCAAGGGCATGCGCTGCTTGAGGACAGTCGCCAGGCCCAGCAGCGGCTCCCAGAGGGGGTTGTGGTAAGAGAGGAGCAGGCGAGTGCGCGGGGTACAAAAACGGCGCAGCTGCTCAAGAACCTGCTGAATATCCGTCAGGTAGCCCAGGGTATTGACGAGCAAAATAACGTCAAAGGGCTCCGCTAAGACGGGATCCTGCTTGTCGAGCGTGTGGGCATCCCGAACCCGAAAGTGAAGGTGGGGAAACTGCCTCTGCGCCTGGGCAACAATCTCCGCGTCCCAGTCAATCCCCACCCCAAAACTGGGCTGCAAAGCATTGAGCAGGGATCCGGTGCCGGAGCCGATTTCCAGAATGCGCAGGCCTGGAGGAACGAAGAAGCGGTGCAGCCGCTCCAGATCCTCGTGGTAGTAGCGGTTTTTTTGCCGCCAGTAATGCAGGGGGTGGGTCAACGCTCCCAGGATGTCGCCAGATCAGCTTTTGATCATAAGGGGCGGTGGGCGATCCGCAGACAAGCCCTGGCGAGCGGGAGACTCAGCGACGACGCACCCTATCTCTTTGGCTGACGAAGACAATGGCGCCGAAGAGAAGCCCTAGCACCACTGCGCCGTACACCAAGCTCCAGAGAAAGTTAGCAAGTGAGGGAGTCATAAGTTTCCTCCTCCTGCGAATAGCAACTACCCAACTATTCCCTGATTATACCGATCTTTGTCGCCCTTCCCCGGCCCGATCGTTTCCTCCAAGGACAGGTACCTTGCCGGTTATTTTGTTTGGTATTCTAGGGGCACCTCCACTAGGGTTTGGCTGGTGCCGGCAAAGGGGTTGTCTGGGGTTAAGAAGAGCATACAGTGACATTCTTTTCGCTCGCGCATTGGCACGCAGGGGCAGTTCCAATAGCCGGCTTTCACTTCCGCCTCTTTGTCTTCGTAAAAGCGGCAGGGACAGAGCGGAGCGCCCAATTGCTCTTTGTGCAGAGCCAAGCCTTCGATCACTGCTGTCGTAATCGTAGGATCGGAGCAGAAAAAAGTGTCGGTACGTTTGGCGTAGGTTTCTGCGAAATGCCGCATCACCTCGAAGGTCTTCTGGGAGGCCTTGTTGTAACCACGACTTTCCATGACGCTTCCTAAAGGGTGGAACTAACGAATAGCAATGGAGCTTACAGCTTTTCCCAGCAACACTGAGTGACGCTCATACCAATCAGATGCTTCTTCTGCATGACAGGGATCCCACCCCTCCACGGGATTCTCACAGAGGCGGAGAAAGCTGTATCTCGCTCTTCGTTGTACTGCAGACTTTTAGACAAGACAAATCGTAGCTGCCTTGCTGTTACACAAGGCAACATTAGATTCGGCAAGTTCGATTGAGCAAGAGCCAGCCTCAGTGTACTCTACCAGAGAATGCTTGCCGGGATCCTTGCCCCTCAAGGCACCACCAGCACCGGGCAAGGGGCGAGGTCGATCACCCGGTGGCTGACGGAGTTGTTCCGCCCCTCCGCAGACAAGCTGAGGCCGCGGGATCCCATCACGATCAGGCTGATCTCCAGCTCGTCCGCCACATCGCAGATGACAAAGGGCACTTTTCCCTCGCGATACTCGCTCTTGACGCTGCTGATGCCAATTTGCTGGAGGCCCAGCTCCGTCTGTTTGAGCAGGTTCTGGATGTTCTGCCGGGCTTGTTCTGCCCGCTCCGCGTCCAGCTCCGCAGCATCCAGAACCGAGAGCAGGTACACCTGACTTTTGTAGCGCTGCGCTATGTCTGCCACTAAGGGCAAGGCGTGGCTGGTCTCACGCGAGTTGTCGATGGGAAAGAGCAGTTTGTCGAACATAGTCGCGGATCCCACAGTCAAGCCCATTCCCTATCCAAGTCGGGGGGCCGGCCTCATTCTATCAATTTTACCGGCAGCTCAATGGCCTCCTTCCACCCCTGCCCGTTTTTCTGTTGTGAGGGGCTCGACCTGGGCGGCAAACGGAGCTCCTCCAGTGTTTGAATGAGCGGCCATGTCCATCATCCCGCGAAGATCCAGCCGCCTTAGGCCATGCTGGGCTGAAGTTTGCGCAGTTCCTGCCAAAAATCCATGATTTTCAGATTGACCAAACTTGGAAAAGAATAGTGAAAAAAGTGTCGCCCTCCAGGGCAAAGCCACATTTGATCCCCCGGCTTTAAGTGGTTTTTCCACTTCTCGAGCGCAGCAGGATCCACAATGGGGTCATCCTTGCTGGCGCAAACCAACATCGGCACCGAAACTTTCCGAGCTGGAATCGCTATCACCTGAAATAGGGAGTGAGGTATGGGGGAAGTATCTAAGTCTTTAGCCAGAGCATAGGAGAGTGAGCGCGCTCGCCACTGTTCTGAAGTGGGCAGAAGGCTCTGGGCTATACGCACCAGGAGCTGTTCTCGGCTACAGAAAAACATTTTTCGTTGCAGGTAGAAATGGGCGTGCCAGGTAGCGGCAGGCTGATCGGACACTGCCAGCAGGGTCAGAGACCGTACCCGTTGGGGATAGTGGCACGCGAAAAGATAGGCGACCACCCCGCTCAAGCTATGGCCGATGAGGTGCACCGGTCGATCCCAAGCCTTCAGGTATTCGTATAGTAGCGTCACGACTGTCTCTAAACTACAGGGCTCATCCTGGGTTTGGTGATACTCCCAGTAGGCCACACGGAAACATTTTTCCAGGGATCCCAGCAAAGGCCGGTCGAAAAGCTTGAGACTGGGAGAAACACCCAAATAAAGTGCCTCAAAAGAGAGCGCGGAAGCGGAACCTAAACTCATTTTGGCCGTCCCATTTCGACTGTCGAAAGATTGAAGCCGGTGTCTGACAAAAGCTTCACAAACAAGAGTTCTAGAAATCGGCAGAACTATCCAAACGGGGCGGATCGGGATAGAGAGGAGGGGATGAGGATCTCCCCTCCCCTGCTTTGAGAAGCCTCAACCCTGCTTTACAGCCCCGGCAAAATCTGGGCTACCACATCGCCGCTGCTCAAGAGCATGTAGGCAAACAGGGCACCGCCAACACCGCCCACCAGAAACCCTCCGGCCAACTGGCTCCAACCGGCGCGGGTGCGCAAGTTTTCGGGCAAGTCCTCCGAGCTTGCCGGCAGGCGCACCGGCTGAGGGGATCCCTGCGATTCCGCCATCAGTTGCACCCCTGGCGTCGGATAGGCCACCTCGCCGTAGGGGGTATTGAGCACCGCTACCAGCCGCGAGCGCGGAAAGGACACCCGTCCGTAAACGGAGAGACAAACCGTCAGGATCAGCACCAGGCCGATGGTCGCCAGCGTCCCTGCTGTCAGGGCCTGCTCCGAATCCCGCAGCGGACTTAGCTTGTAAAACGGCCCCACCAGAAAGTACCCATGGGCCATGCCGATCTCCAAGCCACGCAGAAAGGGCGACAAGCCCTCCCGGTAGATGGGCAGGTTTTGCAGCAGCAGCAGGGTGAGATCCCCCTGGTTTACCGGCGTCTCCAAGTTGCCCACCTGCGGATCTGTGGCTCGCACCCAGCCCCCGCGCTGGAAGTCAAAGCCGTTGGCTGCCGCCCGCGCCCGGATGGCATGCCAGATGTGCCCTGCCAAAAACAGGATCCCCAAGACAAAGTGGGCTGTGGCCAACCAGGTGCGGCTACTCACCACACCCATCTCGTCAGCAGCCAGCCCCAGCGGCCCGTAGAAAGCCACCGGATAGGCAATCTCGTTGACGCTGACAAAATAGGCCGCCAAGATGCCCATGTAGGCCAGGGCCCCCAGGCTGTAGGAGAGGTAGGCTTCGCCCGAGTAGATCAGGATCTGCTTGGCCCAGGCAAAGGGCCGTGTGGCTATGTGCCACCATCCCCCCAAGACGCAAAGCAGGCCAACGTAGATGTGCCCTCCCACCAGATCTTCTAGGTTATCCACAGCAGCCATGCCCTGCTGGCCCACCAGCGGCGTCAGGTAGGCGAAGATCCGCAGCGGATTGAGGGTGGGATCCGTTACCACCCGCACGCGGCCCAGGTGAGCATCGTACAGCCCTCCCCAGAAGAGCGCTTTGGCCACCAGCAACCAAGCCCCCAGCCCCAACAGCAGCAGGTGGATCCCCAGGATGGTGGTCATCTTGTCGTCGTCTTCCCAGTCGTAGCCGAAAAACTGGGCCAAGGTTTCTCCTTTGGGCAGCACCTCCGGCCCCAAAAGGGCATGGAAGATCCCTCCTGCCCCCAGCACCGCCGAGGCAATCAGGTGCAGAACGCCCACCACAAAAAAGGGATAGGGATCCGTGGTCATCCCCTCTGCATTAACGCCGATACCCAACGTGGCCAAATGGGGCAGCAAGATCAGCCCTTGGCTGCCCATGGGCTGAGCCGGATCCCAGTGGGCCACCTCAAACAGGGTCATGCCGCCGGCCCACAGCATGATCAACCCCGCATGGGCCACGTGGGCCCCCAGCAGCTTTCCGGACAGATTCACCAAGCGAGCATTGCCTGCCAACCAACTGACCTGAGGGGATCCCTCGGCAGAGGTAGGTGATGAAGATAGAACTGCGCCAGTCATGACAAACTCCCACAGTATCCACAACAAGTTAAGAAGCCGGGTTTGAGATTACAGATTGAAGAGTGTTTTGAGTTTGGCCGTCCACTCTTTAATTCGTTTTTCCGTCAGCTCCGCCTGATTGTCTTCATCCAGGGCAAGGCCGACAAACTCGCCGTTAACCACTCCCTTGGACTCATTGAACTCGTAGCCCTCTGTGGGCCAGGAGCCGACATTTTTGCCGCCACGCTCGGCGATTTTTTGGGCCAGGATCCCCATGGCATCTTGAAAGTTGTCGGGATAGCCTAACTGATCCCCAACTCCAAAGTAGGCCACTGTCTTACCGGAAAAATCGATTTCATCCAAATTGGGGAAAAACCCATCCCAATCGGCCTGCAGCTCCCCAATGTTCCAGGTTGGACAGCCGATAATTAAGTAGTCGTACTTCTCAAAGTCCTCAATACTGGCTTCGGCAATGTTGATCAAATCCACATTGTCTTCGCCCAGCTCTTTTTGAATCATCTCAGCAGCTCTTTCGGTATTTCCGGTTTGAGTGCCGAAAAATAGACCTATTTTTGCCATTGCTCCTACCTCGAAACTGCAAGTGCAAAGCCCAAAATTGGATGGCCAGATTGTCGTTAGACCTGCTGCGCAGCAAGCTCTACTCTGCCAGTACGGAAATTGAATCCTCGTGCTTTTAGGGCATGGAAAAGGTGACCCTGAAGGAAGAAAAAGGCCAGCCAAAAGTGGGCATTGGCCAGCCAAACCCTAGATGTGAGAGCCCCCCCTTGCTCAAAAAAGGGATAGCGATCCAAGCCCACCCGCAGCAGCGGCCCATAGAAAACTTCGGGATAGACGACGGGATTGACGGCAACCCAATAGGCGGCAATAAACCCCATCAAGGCCAAAGCTCCCAAGCTGTAGGAAAGATAAGCTTCCCCAGACCAGACAAAAATCCGTTCTGCCCAGGCAAAAGGCTTGGTCACGATATGCCAAATCCCACCTGCCACCAGGAGCAGGCCCAGCCAGAGGTGGCCGCCCACCACGTCTTCCAAAGTGTCCACCCCGGCTATCCAATGGCGACCTTCCGTGCCCAGCAGGTGGCCAAAGGGGTTCCAGTTGGGAGCCACTAGGCGCACTTCTCCCGCCACCGGGTCGAACAACCCGCCAAACACCATTGCCTTGAGCACCAAAAGCCAGGCTCCCAGGCCCAGCAGCACTAGGTGGATCCCTAGGATGGTGGTCATTTTGTCTTTGTCTTGCCAGTCGTAGCTAAACAGGGGAAAAGCTTTGGGATCCAGCACCGCCGGCCCGCGCAGGGCATGAAAAATGCCCCCAAACCCCAAAAAGGCAGAGCTGATGAGGTGGATCGCTCCCACCGCAAAGTAGATATCCGTATCCAAAACTTCCCCGCCGGATCCCACCCCCAGCCCCAAGCTGGCCAGGTGGGGCAAGAGAATGAGCCCCTGCTCATACATCGGTCGGCTGGGGTCAAACTTAGCCAACTCGATCAGGGTCATCGCCCCTGCCCAGAGAACGATCAGCCCGGCATGGGCCACATGCGCCCCCAGCAGCCGGCCAGAAAGAACGGTCAAACGGGCGTTGCCCGCCCACCAGGGGATCTGGTGTTGCGAGCTAGATCCCCCTTCTTGCTTCGGTATCGTCGCTGTCATCTTCGCTCCTCTTGCGTTTCTAAACAAGCTTGCTTGGGAAAAGGCCAGAGACTTTGCCCCAGGCCCGCCTCTGGCCGCACGGACACATCCTTTCGAGACACGCAACCAACTATTGAGATTGAGTCTCAATAGCAAACTGTGACTCACTCTAGGCTTCTTGAGAGAAGATATCAATATACCTGGGGTTAAATTTTGTTAAAATCCAGGTTAACTTCGCCTTCCACAGCTTTTGTGCGCGGCAGTTGTCCCTGAAGGGTTGGGCCTAAGCGAGGGATCCCGTGGCAACCGGTGGTAAAAAATCTCTCTTTTCTTAAGATTGAGTCTCAATAGCTAGGTTACAATCAAGCCAAAGTTGGCCAAGCCGAGGGGTAAGGAGCCCAGAGGAGATGTCGAGATATCTGAAGCTGTGGACGGGGATAGGGCTTTATGTTCTGGTTAGCGGGGCTGCTTGCGGGGAAAGCCAAAAGGATCCACCGGCCCTGAGCCAGGCCTCGCCCCAGCAGGCGGCTCAAATGAACCCAGAGTGTCGGCCCATCCCGGTGGATGGCGGCGGCGAGGGTGGGGAAGGGGGAGAAGAAGGAGCGGGCTCTGGCCGGCCAGCCGTTGTGCTCTCTCCTGAGCAGCGGTTTCAGGATCGGCAGATTTTGATCGACTTTGCCGATCAGGTGGTGATCCCTGCCTATGAGCAGTTGGCCGCCGATACCCAGGCCCTGTCTCAAGCCATCCAGGCCTTCGTGCAAGATCCCAATTCCCAGACTTTGCAAGCGGCTCGCCAGGCTTGGTCTGTTGCCCGTCTAACGTGGGAGGAGAGCGAGGCTTTTGCCTTCGGGCCGGCGGCCTCCTTGGGGCTAGATGCGGATTTGGACGAATGGCCCCTGAACGAGGTGGAGGTGCTGGAAGTTCTCAACAGCGGCGATCCCCTCACTCCAGAGACCGTGGCCGAGTTGGAAAGCGGGCAAAAGGGATTTCATGCCGTGGCCTTCCTGCTCTTTGGCGTGGATAACAATAAGTCCTTGCAAGACTTTACCGAGCGGGATCGGGAGTACTTGGCTGCCCTTGGCCCGGTTTTGGCGGATACGGCGGAAAAGCTACTCAAGAGCTGGACAGAGGGCGTGCAAGGGCTGCCTGCTTTTCGCGAAGAATGGGTGAAAGCCGGGGAGGGCAGCAAGAGCTACCTGACGTTGCAAGCTGCTGCTGAAGAAATAGCCCAAGGTATTCTCAGCATGTTGGACGAGCTGGGAAAGGTCAAAATTGGCAAAGCCTTCGCCCAGCAAAATCCCTTTCTCTTGGAAAGCCGCTTTGCCCACCATTCGCTGCCGGAGTTTCAGGCCAACCTGCGCAGCGTCCAATATGCTTACTTGGGTGGATTTAGGGATAGAAAAGGTTGCGGCCTCAGCCAATTTGTCCGGGACATCAACCCCAATTTGGATAGTCAAATTCAGTCGGAGTTACAAGCAGCAGCGGTGGCTCTCCAGGGGATCCCTGAACCTATCGAAAAAAGCCTTTGCGATGCCAATGCCCGTGGATCTATTACCGCCGCTATGGAAAAAATTGAAGACGCTTTCGATACCTTTGCTCAGGAAGTTGTGCCGCTTCTGCAGCAGTAAGAAAGTCCGAAAAGAGTTGAGTTGCCGCTATTTTGACAGCCTATGCGTCGTCTTCTCCAGATGTTCATGCTGGGATTGGCCTCTCTTTGGGCAGCGAGCTTTCTGGCTTTTCCCGCCGGCCTAGATGGATCCCAGCCATTGCCCCCGCGAGCGGGTGGCGAAACAACCCTTTGGAACCGCACCTCAACAGCCTACGAGCAGCCGGCCCCCAATTTGGATCCCCGCTGGGCCAGGCTGCATGCCCTGGGGGACATTGCCTTTGAGGCCAACTTTGTAGCGGCTCCAGCGCCTGTTAACCCCGGCCTTGGACCTCTGTTCAACAACAACTCCTGCGCCGGTTGTCATGTCAAAAACGGCCGCGGTCTACCCGAGAAAGGACAGCGGGTGGTTAGGGTGAGCCAGGTTGGATCCCTGGATAGAAGTGGGGATCCCCGGCCTTTTGGATGGGAGGCCATGGCTCCTTATGGCAACACTCCCCCTGTGCCCGGCATCGGCACGCAGATTCAAGAAAAGGCCGTTCGAGGCTATCGGCCAGAGGCCAAGGTGGAGTTGCACTGGGTAGAGCAGACCGGACAGTACGCCGACGGAACCGCCTACAGGCTTCGTTCTCCTGTTGTGAAGCTGTTGACTCTGGAGGGATCGCCGATTGAGCCTGTCCTCATCTCCCTGCGGATCCCCCAGCCGGTGTTTGGAGCGGGCCTACTGGAAGCAGTTCCCGAGTCTGCAATCCTAGAAGCAGCCGATCCCGACGACACTGATGGGGATGGCATCTCTGGCCGCCCCAACTCTGTTTGGGATCAAGAGCAGCAGCGTCTGGTGCTGGGACGGTTTGGTTGGAAAGCCAATACCCCCAACCTCAGGCAACAAACTGCGGCCGCCTACGCCAACGACATGGGTGTCACGAATCCTCTTTTTCCGGCTGCCGATGGCAGCCAAGATATCGACGAGGACACTCTCCAAGCGACAACCGTTTACGTGCAAACCCTGGCTGTGCCTGGCCGCGTCCTTTGGCAGGATCCCCAAGTTCAGCGAGGTGAAAAGCTCTTCGTCCAAGCCCAATGCGCCAAGTGTCACCGACCAGAGCTGCACACCGGCATTCATGAGATCGCTGCCCTGGCCAACCAAGTCATCCACCCCTACACCGATTTGCTGTTGCATGACATGGGCGAAGGACTGGCAGATGGCCGCCCTGACTTTGAGGCTACGGGCCGAGAATGGCGCACCCCCCCTTTGTGGGGCATCGGCTTTTCGCAGACAGTTCTGCCCTACTCCGGCTATTTGCACGATGGCCGCGCTCTCAGCCTCGAGGAGGCCATTCTCTGGCATGGGGGAGAAGCTGAACGCTCCCGCGAGATCTTTAAAAATATGGCTGCTGAAGACAGAGAAGCCCTGCTCTATTTTCTTCGATCCCTCTAGAGCTCCGCCCGTTTCCGCAGCAGGTTCGCGTAAACTTTGGAGACCAAATCAAAGTGGCGTGTCTTGCCCGATTCCTGAAACATCTGCAGCCGCACAGTCTCTAAATCAAAGAGGATCTCGCGTTCTTGCGGATCCCTAATTAGGCTTTGAACCCAACTGACGACAGCATAGCGGATCCCGCGGGTTACAGGCTCAACTTGGTGCAAGGTCGAAGCAGGATAGAGAATCAAGGCGCCCGCCGGCAGCTTGTAGGCTCGTTCTCCTTCGCTACTCTCAATTTTTAGCGCACCACCGTCATAGTCTTCGGGGGCACTCAGAAATAGGGTAAAGGAAATATCTGTACGCATAAGCTGACGCTGATCAACCATAAGCGCATCGTCGGTATGAGTGCCGTAAGACATGCCCGCTTCGTAGCGGCTAATCAAAATAGAATGAATGAGCTTGGGCCGAGCAGCCATCTGAAACAGCAAATTGCGCTCTAGAGCTGCAAAGACAATCTCCTGAATCTTCTGGTGCTGGAGGGATCCCTTAGGAATCTGCCTATTATTTTTGACAAGCCTGGCATTCCAGCCAGCCGTCAGGGCGCCATCTACAAATTCAGCATCGGATATAATGGCCAAGGTTTGTTGCAATTCTGCTAAACTGAGAACATCGCTAATACACAAGATCATTGTCAACCTCTAAAGATCAAAACATGCAACACCTTCTATACTAGCAAAACAAAGCCTATGGAAATCATACCTGTTTCAAGCACTCCTTGAAAACCTCAAGTATCTGGCAGAGAAAGTAGAAACCCTTGGTGTTCCTTTGCCCTATGCAGCCACCTTCAGGTATTCGACAAAGAGAGCTTTGCAAGCTACTGGGCCTAGACTATAAAACTGTGGCCGAAGAAGCAAGGCACCTGGGACTGAGCACGCATGCCTACTTACAGCAAAAAACAGGCTGGATTTTGAGGAATGAGCTCTACTATCCCCCCGGCACTGCCTTTGGCGAGTCAGCAGGATCGTCTCCTATCTCCTCAGAAAAGCTACCCTCCAGCAGCAGAACCAATTCTAGGAAAAGGAAGGATATCCTCTCACTGCTGTTGTTGCTTGTTGTCCTGGTAGCTGCTATCTTGCTGGCCCGTCGCTTAGATCCAGACACAACTCGAGAGTTTATAGCAAAACTAGGCCCGTGGGCACCCCTTGCTCTGATCGGATTACGCTCCTTGAGTATTATTATTCCTGCCATACCTATCACTGTTTACTCCATCCTGGCAGGAGCACTCTTTGGATTTGGGGCAGGAATCCTTTACATTGCAATTGCCGATTTTACCTCTTGTACACTTAACTTTTATCTGGCCAGAAAGTTTGGTAGAGGCCTAGTACAGCGAATGGTTGGGCGACAATGGATGTATAAAGTCGATGCCCTTTCAGCCAACTATCTGGAAAACAATATTTTCCTTACGGCCGGGTTTTTAATGACGGGCCTATTCGACTTTGTCGCCTACGCTGCCGGCCTAACTCAAATGAAATGGCAGAACTTTCTTCTCGCGCTAGCTTTGGGCATTGCCGTCTCTACACCCCCAGTAGTAGCTCTGGGGGCAGGGATCCTAGAGCAGGGAAGGTGGCTGCTGGGCTTTGCTCTGCTGGGAATGTTTGCTTTAGCAATGCTAACCGGCTGGCTGAGTAAAAGGCGGCGTTCTTAATTTGCCTTTAATAAGGTCAGGACAAAAGCAAGGTCAGCAGTGGCTTCTAACTCCCTTCCTCAGCGCTTTGCCAATTGAATAGCCGTGTAGCCAAGGCCTGAGGCAAGCTCTAGCACTGTTTCTCCTCGGCCGAGTGCTGCGTGTGCCCCT
>NZ_JANSIR010000080.1:0-167 GCF_047462155.1 Synechococcus sp. OH2 | reverse complement strand
TCCATTCCAGTTATCCCCCTCAGAGGTGTGGGCAATATCTCTCCTACCTAAATCCACGCCCATTGCTTTGACGGCGTGCTCCGGTTCCGGCACCTCAGACTCCACGCAAATCTGGATGTAGTACAGCCTGTTAATTTAAAATAGGGTACAGGTTTTAAGAGGAAGGA
>NZ_JANSIR010000079.1:0-3071 GCF_047462155.1 Synechococcus sp. OH2 | reverse complement strand
GAATCAGTCAGGAGGCGCTATCCCTCCCCACCGTCTATACGGTGGGGAATCCCGCGCCTTACGTTGACAGGCAACCGGTTCGCATCGACAGCCCTGCAGCAGCCATTCGCCGGGGCATCGGCATGTTGCACCAGGATCCCTTGGATTTTCCTTCTCTGACGGTGCTGGAAAACTCTGGAAAACTTTATATCGTCAGGCAGCGGGGCGCTTGGGTTTGGGGCTGCGAGAGAGCCGAAAACGTCTCCGAAAAGCCTGTGAAGAGTTTGGCTTCAACCTCAACCCGGATGAGGCTATCGGCAGTTTGACGGTGGGGGAACGGCAGCAACTGGAGATGCTGCGGTTGCTCTCACTGGGGATCAACACCTTAATTTTGGATGAGCCGACGACGGGCATTTCTGCGGCGCAAAAAAGATCTTTTGTTGATCTTTTGTTTGCGGCTTTGCGTCGGCTGGCAGAGGAGGGCAAGTCGGTGATCTTCGTCTCCCACAAGCTGGCCGATGGGGAATGCTTTTGCGATCGGGTGACGGTGATGCGGCAGGGGGAAGTGGTGGAGGAGCTGACTGTGAAGGGTGAAGACATTTCCCTGCCGGAACAGCGGCTGATCGATTGGATGTTTGAGCGGGAATTGGCGCCCCTGGCTCGGCCCCCCTCTCTGCAAAGAAGGGCAAATCCCCTGTTGGAGTTACGCTCCCTGGTGGTGCGGCATGAGCCGTTTACCTTGGCTTTACCGGATCTGGCGGTGCAGCTGGGGGAAGTGATTGGGTTGGCCGGTTTGGAGGGCAGTGGGCAACGCTCTTTCCTGCTCACCTGGGCAGGGTTGTTGCCGCCCAGGCAGGGCCAGATTCTCTTGGCAGGGCGGGAGATGACCAGGCCGTCCTTACGGCGACCATCTGCGCTCTGGGGTGGGGTTTTCTCTAGCGGATCGGCTGCGAGAAGGGCTGATCCCTGGCTTGACGTTGCAGGAGCATTTTGCCCTCCAGCAGCGGGATCCCTGGATTAACTGGGCTCTGGCCCGTCAACAGGCTGAGGCGGCCACCGAACACAGCGGGGCAGCTTGGTAGCCCCGTACTCAGCGCTCCGCGCCGCTGACGCGAGTAGTACAGTGCAGAAAAGCCCGCTCGCGTTAGCGGGACGTAGTCCTTAAGCAACTTGAGTCGCTCGCCAATGCTATAACAAGCAAGTACCCACCCCGGTGAAAGACCTGGACAGTGCTGTAAGTCACAAGTAAGCGGAACCTTGAGACTGGGTTCCAGGGAGCCGTCTAGGGGGGTCTTGACAGCGCCTTTGCGAGTCTATCTGTGGACTGCGTAAGAATCCCCCGACTAAAGTCAGGGGTGACAATTCGGCGTTCGCGGTCACCTCTACAGCAGGGTGGAACAACTCTCGGGGGGCAGCCAGCAACGCAGCCAGTTGGCCCTATTGCCCGCACTGGCCTGGGGATGGATGGGCTGCACCCTGCTGCTCTTGCTCGGGGATGGGATCCTTGCCTTCTGGGTTTGGACGGGGGGCTAACTTAGCTCCAGCGGGGCAAGTAGCAGGAAAAATCCTGTTTCTTAACAAACCGAAAGGGCCCGGAAAGGGATCCCCAGACCACTTGATCCGTTTCCGGGTCGCGGCCCTGATCCAGGCTGTGGAAGTAGTCGGCCCCAATCTCGAACTCGCTATAGAGGTAGGTGGTTCTGCCCTTGCGCTCGACGATACAGCCTTTGCCGGGCACGCTGCGGCCCCGGTAGCAGGATCCCGTCCACTCCACCTGGGTTACACAGCCGGGCAAGAGTTCCAGCTCTGCCGCCGTCAGGCCGGCCAATTGCTCCAAGTTCCGACCGGCACATTTGTAGACCTCTGGAGAGGTCAGGGCATAGTTTTGGATGCGGATCCCGTCGGGGGTCTCGAAGAGATGGATGACCCGCTGCCGGTAGGGCTGGTCGGGGTAGATATCGTACAGTTGCTCCACGTAAAACCCTATCCCCTGAAACACCGACCACGGCAGGGGGCATTGGTAGACGTGAATGTTGGCAAACCAAACCGGCTCGGCCATCGCCTGGTGCAGATTGTTGAAATGTCCGGCCATCCAGGTAGCCAGTTGGGCCAGTTGCGGCGAAACCGACATAGCGCGGGCAAAATCCTAACCAAGGGCAAACCTATTATTATCCAAAACGCTCGTCCTAGCTGCCAAAGCAAGCCTTCAGGGCCGCGAGCTAGAGTAGAAGGATGCAATCCGTTGCCACTTGGCCTATGTCTGCGGCACCTCTTCCTCTGCTGGGGCAATCTTTGGCTGCCTTGAAAGAGTGGGCAGTTGAGCAGGGGCAGCCGGCCTACCGCGGGCAACAACTGCACACTTGGCTCTACCAAAAAGGGATCCGCTCCCTGCAGGAAGTGACGGTCTTTCCCAAAGCCTGGCGCGAGGCGCTGCAGGATTATCCTGTGGGGCGCTCCCAGGTTGTGCAGCGGATAGAATCCCGCGACGGCACCGTTAAGTTGCTGCTGCAGCTAGCAGATGGGGAGTTGATCGAGACGGTGGGGATCCCAACCGCCAAGCGGCTAACTGTCTGCGTTTCCTCCCAGGTGGGCTGCCCCATGGCCTGCAACTTCTGCGCCACTGGCAAGATGGGCTACCGGCGCAACCTCAAGTTGCACGAAATCCTGGATCAGGTGTTAACGGTGCAGGAGGACTTTGGCCGCCGCGTCAGCCACGTGGTCTTCATGGGTATGGGGGAGCCCCTGCTCAACCGCGACACCGTGGTGCAGGCCATCCGCCGCCTCCACCAAGATATCGGCATCGGCCAGCGGCACATTACCCTTTCCACCGTGGGCGTGCCCCGGCAAATTCCCTGGCTGGCAGAGCAGAATCTGCAAGTTACCTTGGCCGTCAGCCTGCATGCCCCCAACCAGGAGCTGCGGCAGCAGTTGATCCCTTCTGCAGCCCACTACCCCCTAGAGGCCCTGATCCGGGATTGCCGCGACTACATGCTGCGCACCGGGCGGCGGGTCAGCTTTGAATATACGCTGCTGGCTGGGGTCAACGATCTGCCCCTCCATGCCCGCCAACTGGCGCGTCTGCTGCAGCAGGC
>NZ_JANSIR010000078.1:18266-18842 GCF_047462155.1 Synechococcus sp. OH2 | reverse complement strand
AGCGGGTGAGGAACCCCCACCCGCCTACGCGGTGGGGTAGTTCATGTGCGCTGTACATCCTCGGCCAGCCTTGACAGAGGCGGCAATCGGCTGCCCCGACTGGCTCCCCATTTCTGGAGATCCTCACCAAGGGAGAGCAGTAACCAACGACTGAGGTGCCAGAAAGTGATACTTGCGAGTTGCCGAGGGGATGCCCTAGGTGGGGGGAAACAGTCTTTGATGAACATCGCCGACAAAGGCTTCCACCGCTTCTCGGATTACCTCTCGCAGGTTGGCGTAGGCTTTGGCGAAGGGCGGGATCCGCTCACTGAGGCCGAGCAGGTCGTGGGTGACGAGAATTTGGCCGTCGCAGGCCGGGCCAGCCCCAATGCCCAGAGTCGGGATCCCGACTTGCTGGGTGATCTGGGCAGCCAATTCCGCCGGCATGTGTTCCAAAACCAGGGCAAAGGCCCCTGCCCGCTCTAGGCTTAGGGCTTCCTGGCGCAGCCGCTCTGCCTCTGAGGGGGTTTTTCCCTGCTGGAGATACCCCCCCAGTTGATGCTTGGCCTGTGGTGTAAGGCCGATGTGGCCCAAGAC
>NZ_JANSIR010000078.1:6630-18145 GCF_047462155.1 Synechococcus sp. OH2 | reverse complement strand
GATCCCTCGCTGTACCAGAAAGGCCACCGTTTCCACCATGTCTGGGTAGCCCCCTTCTAGCTTCACCCCATTCACCCCTGCCTCCTTCATCAACCGTCCTGCCGAGAAGAGGGCCTGCTCTTTGCAGACTTGGTAGCTCAAGAAAGGCAAGTCGGCCACCAAAAAGGCTCGTTCTACACCGCGGCGCACTGCCTGGGCGTGGTGGATCATCTGTTCCAGCGTCAGGGGCAAGGTGCTGCTGTACCCCAAGCTGGTCATGGCTAGGCTGTCGCCTACCAAGATCAAGTCGATCCCGGCTCGATCCAAGATCTGCGCTGTGGCATAGTCGGTAGCGGTGAGGGCCACCAACGGTTGACCCGCCTGTTTGGCCTGGCGGAAGTGGTGAATGGAAAGGGCAGCCATACCTCTATGATCTCATTTCCCCTGCGGTTTCTGGCTGGGCCGTACCCCCCAAGAGCTTTGGCCCTGGGGTAATTGCCCAGGTTGCATCCGCCCCATTCCACGAGAGGGGATCCGGGCAGGATAGCCCGTTTGCCGCTAAGATGGTAAAGCCCTATGCAGACTGGAAGGGTGACAGAGTGGTTGATTGTGACGCTCTCGAAAAGCGTTGTGGCCGCAAGGTCACCGTGGGTTCGAATCCCACCCCTTCCGTCTTCGAGCAATCCAATGGCGCTCAACGCTGCCAACGCCTGGTAGGGTCAGCACCCGGCCCTCTCAACCTCCGCCAAAGCCCCCGGCAGCCCTGGACTGGCTGGGATCCCTTGCTTTGTTAAGTCCCACCTCAGCTTACTGAAACCTGGGTTTCAGGAAGGCACCTTTGCGGATTAGCCCGGCGCGGCTTTCGAGGACTTGTCGCTTAACCGGTCTTCTTGGCTCCCATGTTCACCGCCCCTGCTCTGCAAGCGCAACTGCATCCCCTCATCCAGCGCCTTTCGGAGGCAATCCTAGAGATCTGGGGATCCCACCTCGCCCTGGCTCCCTATGCCCTGCCGGAGGATCTGGGCTATGTGGAGGGCCGCCTAGAGGGGGAGAAATTGCAGATTGAAAACCGCTGCTACCAAGGGGCTCCCTTTCGCAAGTTGCACCTGGAGCTGGCCCAGGCCGGGCAAAGCCTGGATATTCTCCACTGCGTCATGTTTCCGCAGCCGCAGTACCCGCTGCCGCTGTTCGGCTGTGATATTGTGGCCGGCCGCGGTCAGGTGAGCGCCGCCATCGTCGATCTCTCGCCGGTCACCCCCACTTTGCCGGATCCCTATGTCCAAGAGTTGGAAGCTTTGGGAGCTCATCTCGCCCCTTTCCAAGAGCGACGCCAGTTGCCGCCGTGGGGGACGATTTTTTCTCCCTACTGTCTGTTCATCCGGCCCGGCGACGAGGCAGAAGCCGACCGCTTTTTGGATTTCGCCCGCCGTTATTTGGAAATCCACTGCCGGCTGGCGCAACAGATCCCCCCGCAGACGGATCCCGCACAGATCCTGGCCCACTACCAAGGGCAGCAGCGCTACTGCAGCCAGCAACAGCAAAACGACCGCACCCGCCGCGTTCTAGAAAAAGCTTTTGGCCCCGCCTGGGCCGAGCGCTACATGAGCACCGTCCTTTTTGACTTGCCCCCCAGTCCGATGCAGACCTAGTGCAGATCTAGACAAGCTCCCCTTGCAGCCGCTGCTGGATGCTCAACGCCAATTTTTGCCCCAGGAACTCTGGCATGGCTGGAGTTGCATCCGGCCCCAGCAAGTAGAAAATGAAGCGCGCCCGTTTGCGGCGAAGCATCAGATTGAGGTTAACCACAGTCAAATCCTCCTGCGCTAGAGCAGTCATCACCCGGTAAAACACGCCCGGCTGGTTGTCCACATCCACCAACAGCGTGGGCAGATGAAACACTGGGTCAAAATAAAAAGAAACCTGGGTGTCTTTCAAGCCGGCCTTGAGATCAAACTCCAGCGCCAAAGTTTCATGAACGGGAAACACCCCTGCCAAGCACTCGTGAATAGCCCGTTCTAGGTTGAGCTTGGTCTGGGAGGAAAGGCTGTGGCCATCGCGGGAGACAGTGACCCGAATAAAAACCAAGTGGGGTGCGTAGATCTGCCCGTAGAGATGGATGCCGTGTACCGAGAGATTGAATGCCGTGAGCACCCCAAACAGGTCGCTGAGCAGAGAAGGGCGGTTGCGATAGGCCAGACAAACTACTGTCTTGCCGCGCTCGTCCTGCATCTGTACCACGGCCTTGCGGGTTTGGTAGAGGGCATAGGCCAGACGCAAGTTTTGAACCTGAACCTCGCTGCTGACAAACTGGCTGTAGAAAGGCGGAAAGCTCTGGTTGAAGCGCCGCATCAGAGCCGTTCGCGTCAGCGGGACGGAGTGCTTGCGAGGGCTGACTTCGAGCGGCTGGGGATCCTCATGGGCAGCCCTTTCCTCTCTGGCAAGAGGAGCCACCTTCGGCTGCTGCGCTGACTGCTCAGTTGACATCGACTCTGCCGCCTGCATTGCTTCCTCTCTATCGTTGCTCAACACGCCCTGGCCAAACCCCATCTATCCGTAAAATCACTGGGGCTCGAAGCGAGCGTCAACGCTGTACCCAATTCTTGTTCAATACTTTTGGATTTAATCTATCTCATAAGGCTGAGCTGGACATCCAAGGAACCGCTGAGGGCCATCCCCCAATTGGGGGGAGTCCATCCCTGCGTCGCTGCTGAGTCAACAGTGTGCGCCTTCAAATCCCAGACTAACCAGGAACAATGGGGCAGGCTCTTAAAGCCTAAACGACGAATTGAGGGGAAGACTGCAATTACTACAATTTCTGATATAGAGTTCTGTATTAAGTGCTAGCCTGCTGGCGACTTGGATCGCTATTCTGTTAGCCAAAATTTCGGTTTTCCTTAGGTTTGTTGAAGGGATCCCTGTGAGCACGACCGTTGCCAACCTCAGCCCGCTCTCGCCTGCCCAAGGGCCGGATCCCGATGGGGCCTGGTGGGATCTCCACATCGTTGCTTCCCCTGCCCAGGAGGATCAGATCTTTTGGCGGCTGGAGAGCTTTGGTTGTCAGGGCATGGCCAGCCAGGCCTACGGTGAAGATCGAATCAGTATTCATGCCTATTTGCCCTGGTTCCGCGCCACGCTCCTGGATTTGGCTGCTCTGGCGCTGCGCCTGCGGCAAGACGCCCTTGTTGCCGGCCAGCCCCTTCCCAAGCTGCGCTGGGAACGCATAGAGGCAGAGGATTGGAGCAACAGTTGGAAGCAACACTGGCAGCCCGAACCGGTCGGGGACAAGCTGCTCATCTGTCCGGCCTGGCTGGATCCACCCCCCCACCCCGGTCGTCTTCTGGTGCGGCTGGATCCGGGCATGGCCTTTGGCACAGGTACTCATCCGACCACCCAGCTTTGCCTGGAGGCTCTGGAGATGCGCCTTGGGGGGGGTGCTGGGGGAGTCACAGTGGCCGATGTGGGCTGTGGTTCGGGCATTTTGTCGGTGGCGGCAGCTCTCTTAGGAGCCAAGCGGGTTTATGCCGTGGATATTGACCCGCTGGCGGTGCAGGCCACGCTCCAGAACCGGGATCTCAACGGCCTGACGGATCGCATTGTGGTGGCCAAAGGCAGCCTGGAGCATATTCCCGAGATGGTGGATGGGCTGGTGTGCAACATTCTGACGGACGTGCTCTTGGATATGATCCCGCAGTTTGGCCTGGTGGTGAAAAAGGGGGGATGGCTGATCCTCAGCGGTATCCTCATCGAGCAGGCCAAGTTGGTGGCGGAGATGTTGGAGGCCAATGAATGGGTGGTGGCAGCCCTCTGGCGACGGGGGGAGTGGTGCTGTCTGAACGCACGCACGACCTGAGTTCCCTGCCCCGCTTGGCTATCGACCCGGCCCAACGGGATCCCGCGGGTGGGCTCCACTTGACCAGCCCGCAGCAGCACTACCTACAGCGGGTGCGCCGCCTCAAGCCGGGGGATCCGTTCTTGGTGTTGGATGGCTCCGGCAAGCTGTGGCTGGCCCATTGGCAGCCGCAGGGATCCCAAATTGCGGGCGAGGTGGAGGCGCTGCCGCGGGAGTTGCCCGTTTACCTGCATCTGGGCTTGGCGGTGGTCAAGGGGCCGGGGTTTGATGAGGTGTTTCGCCAGGTTACCGAGCTGGGGGCAGCGCGCATTACCCCCCTGCTGACGGAGCGCACTGTGGTGGAGCCGGGATCTGGGCGGCAAGAACGCTGGCAAAAAATTGTGCAAGAGGCCGCAGAACAATGTGAGCGGTTGCGCTGGCCCCAGATCGACCCACCCACCCCATGGACCCGTTGGCTAGCCGAGCTCAAAGCCGATTGGTGGGGTATAGCCGTCGCCCGCCGAGAGGCCCCCCCGCTGCTGCAAGTCCTACCGCAACGGAGGGATCCTGTCGTGGCACTGGCCATTGGCCCTGAAGGCGGCTGGACAGAGATGGAGCGCCGCCAGGCGGAAGCCTACGGCGGAGTACCTGTCTCTTTGGGCCCTACGATCCTGCGAGCCACCACGGCGGCTGTGGCCGCTGGCAGCCAAGTTGCGGCCTTCTACGCTCGCTTGAGCCGGGGCTAGCTCTGCCCCTCAGCAGCAGGAACGCTGTTGCCGATATGATGGCATTGACATGAACCCTTGGTTCCCAGGACGGGGCTCTGGGCAAGAGGAACCAACATGGAGAAAATCCAGGCGGTGCGGGGCACCCGCGACATTTTGCCGCAGGAGGTACGGCTTTGGCAGCAGGTGGAGGCCAGCGCCCGCGAGATCTTGGGGCGGGCCAACTACCAAGAGATCCGCACCCCGATTCTGGAGCTGACGGAGCTTTTTGCCCGCAGCATTGGCAGCGCCACCGACGTGGTGGGTAAGGAGATGTACTCCTTTAGCACCCGCGGCGAGCAGGAGGTGAGCTTGCGCCCCGAAAACACCGCCGGCGTGGTGCGGGCCTACATCCAGCACGGGTTGCAGGTGGCAGGCGATGTGCAGCGCTTCTGGTACTGCGGGCCCATGTTTCGCTACGAGCGTCCCCAGGCGGGGCGGCAACGCCAGTTCCATCAGTTGGGGGTGGAGCTGCTGGGCAGCCGGGATCCCCGCGCCGATGCCGAGGTCATCGCCTTGGCCTGGGATCTGCTGCGGGCGGTGGGGGCAGAAAACCTCACCTTGCGGCTCAACTCCCTCGGGGATCCGCAGGATCGGCGGGCCTACCGCCAAGCCCTGGTGGACTACCTCACCCCCTTGAAAGAGCAGCTCGATCCCGACTCGCAAGAGCGCCTCAGCCGCAACCCCTTGCGCATCCTCGACAGCAAGGATCCCCATACCCGTGCCATTGCGGAGAAAGCACCCAAGCTGCCCGATTACCTCAGTGCTGACTCACGCGCCTTCTTCGAGCAAGTGCAAGCCCATCTCAAGGCCCTAGACATCCCCTATGAGCTGGATCCCTACCTGGTGCGCGGCTTGGACTACTACACCCACACCGCCTTTGAGATCATCTCGCCGGAGCTGGGATCCCAGAGCACCGTCTGCGGGGGCGGGCGCTACGATGGCCTGGTGGAAGAGCTGGGCGGGCCGCCGACCCCGGCGGTGGGCTGGGCCATCGGCCTGGAGCGGCTGGTGTTGCTGCTGCAGAAGAAACAAGGGGAGATTCCGCCAACACCGGTCGAGGTTTACGTGATCTCCCGCGGGGCAAAGGCTGAGGCCCAATCCCTCCAGATCGCCCAAGCCCTACGCCAAGCCGGCTTCTGCACCGAGCTGGATCTCAGCGGCAGCGCTTTCAGCAAGCAGTTCAAGCGGGCCAGCCGCAGTGGTGCGACCTGGGCTGTTACGCTGGGGGACGCAGAAGCTGCAGCCGGGGAGGTGCAGCTCAAGCACTTGCCCACGGGGCAGCAGCAAACCCTCTTGCAAGCTGACTTGGTGCAGTATTTGGCGTCCCAGAGGTGATGGAGTGATGTTGAGTTTTTGGGTGCGGCGCAACGGCCGAGAAGACTGGCAGCCGGTACCAGCCGAGGGAGCCATTCTGGAAGAGGACACCTACACCATCGTCGCCCGTTCCCCCCAGCCCCACTTCACCATCACAGTGGAAGTCCGCCAGCGCCCTCTGCCGACCGAAAATAGCGGATCCCCGGCAGGAGCAAACTCCAAGACAACCACCTCGCTCCTGCAAACCCGTTCGGTGCGCACCAACGAGGAGGGGATCGGCATCATCCTGCCGGCCACCCACCTCGCCCCTGGTTTTTGGGAGTTCCACTGCCGCGATGCCGATTTGATTGCCGAGCTGTTTGGTGAGACAGAGCTGAACAACTGCCTGCGTCTCCAGGTTGTGCCCGGCTCGGCTCAGCCGGAACCCGCAGCACCTTTGGCGGCCCAGCCAACGGGGCCCGAACCCTCTGCCCAGACCAAAGCGGCTGCCATCCCGCCAGAGCTGTTTTCCCTGATGCACAGCGAGTTGGAGGGATCCCCCGATGAGGTGCTGGTGTTGACGGGGCGGATTGGCTGCAGTGGCGAGCTGCGGGTACGAGTTTGGCAAGAAGGTGAAGGGGAACAGAGCCCGGTTTTCGAGGGGCAACGGCTGATTCAATTTCCGGCTGAAGCCCGGACAGCGGTGTTCAGCATTCCCATCACCCTGCCGAGCTATACCTGGAGCCGTCCGTTGCGGGGGGAACTGCGCCTTACTCCGTCCTCCTGGCCGGATCCAGAGCCGCTGCGGATCTCCTTTTCCGTTCGCTGTCGCGGCCAGGGGGAAGTCCTCCCCCCCTCCTCCGGGATCCCTGCGGGTCAGCAGCGGCAAGACGAAACGCCAGCCGCAGCCGACAGTTCTTCCCCGACCTCACCTTTGCTCTCCCCCGAACGCACCCTGCAGAAGTTGTTGCGCATCTGGCAGCGCAGCACCCCTGCGGGAAAAGAGGATGCTGGAGGAGCTCCCAGCCCGCTTCAGCCAGAAGAGCTCCCAGCCTCCCCTGCCCCCCTAGCAGACACCGCACCCGAACCTGCCGCCCAACCGGAGCCACCTCGCGAGGAGGCGGCCCCGCCGCCACCGCTCGCCGCCGCCACTCCGGGAACCTCGCCTCTTTCCCCCCAGGTGCCGGCAGCTTGCCCGGTACCGCAACTGGTGGTGCCCGAGCAATTGCGGGCAGGTGACAATTTCGACGTAGTGCTGCGTTTGCCGGCCTCGGTCAATTCTGCCGGTGGCTCGACCTCTCAGCCTCCTTTGTGGATTAAGTTTTGGGTCAAGCACGGCCGCACCCGCTCGCTGGTGGATGGCCCCCGTTGGTTGCTGGATTTCTCCCGCGATGACCAGGGACGGTGGCAAGCCCTCACCCGCATGACCATTCCCCCCGGCGTTCCTGAACTCATCTTCGAGGCTTGGGCCGTCAGTCCGGATCGCCAGCAGCAAAGCGACCGCGTGACGGAGCGCCGTTCTATCTTGCCTTAGGGATCCCTCAGTCTTGGGCCGAGCGCACCATCAGCACAGGGCAGCCGATGTGCACCCGCACATAGTCGGAGATGGAGCGCCCCAGCAGCCGATCCAGGTCAGGGATGCTGCGGGCAATACTGGGCCGGCGATCCGGGGATCCCATCACCAACAGGTCGGCCTTGCTCTCTTCCGCCAAGCGGACGATCTCGGTGCCGGGATCCCCGACCGCCGTAAACACCTGGTGGCCGATTTGGCGGCTTTTGAGGGTGGCAATGGCTTTGTCTATAACCTCGTCCCGGCCTTGGGCGTCGGCATCCAGTTGTACCGAGGCCAGAAAAATCTGGGCTCCCGGGATACCGGCAACCAGATCCAGGGCCGTGGCAAAGGCAGCCTGGGCGGCAGGGGAGTTGTTGAGGGCCACCATGACATGGCTGGGGTATTTGACGTAGGCGTCGTCTTTAACCAGCAGCATGGGGCAGGAGGCGAGCTGGAAGACGTATTGGCTGACCGAGTTCTGCAAAATGGCCATGATGCGGTTGCGCCCGCGGGATCCCATCACGATGAGGGGATTGGGCAGGGACTCGGCCACCTGCAGTACCACCACCTTGGGATCCCCTTCCACCAGTTGAGTGCTGATCTTTAGCCCAGGCCGCGGGGGAAAACTCTGCAGCGTCTGGGCCAACAGCTCCTGTCCCTTTTGCCAGGCAGCGCGCATGTCCTCAGCAGAGGTCTGGGAAGGCACCGCATGCAGCAGGGTTACGTGGCACTGGGCAAAGGCCGGCAAAGATAGCAGCGTGTGCACCATTTGCTCGGTGGGGCCGCTGCCGTCGATGGCGGCAACGATGTTTTCAAAGCGAGGCATGGGATCCGTTCTCCAGGCCAAGGTTTGCCAAGTCTCATCCTAGATCTGCCTCTGCCGATCCCTGCTGCCGCGGTAGATACCCCGCAACATTTTGTTGAGTTTTAGTAACTTAGCCACACATAGCCGGTGAAGCCGCCGCCGGCATTGGTGTTGCGGCCTGTTAAAAACTGAAACCCCCCTAGCCCCAGGGTCAGCCCCCCCTCTAGGCGCCAGTTGAGCTGGCCGGAAAGCTTGAGGTTGTTGTAGTCGGGATCCTGCACCGCCAGATCCCCAAAAAGGAGCGGGGCGCCGTTGCCAAGGGTGAAGTCGCCATCCAAAGCCACAATGGCCTGCACCTCAGGGCTGAGATCTGCTCCAAAGGTCAAGTTGGTCTTGAGACGGTCGCCGGGGTAGCCCAGGTAGTCCCGAAAGGTCAGACAGGAGTCGAAAAAGGCGGGCAGGGATCCCAGCTTGCCTGAGGCGGCCAGGCCGGCGCTGAGGTCGTAGCCGAAAACCCCATAGCCCAAGGGCAGGGGGGTGTTCTGGGTGGCATATCCCGGCGGGATCAGGGCCGTCAATTGAGCCGAGAAAAAGGGATCCCCCTCTCCCCAGGTGTGGCGCAGGCCCAGCTCCAGATCCCGCAGGCCCTGGTTGCGCTGGGTAACGGTCTCAGCCCCGCTGGCAAAGCGATTTTCCAGGAAAACGTAGCTGGTGTTGAGGTTGAGGGTGAGGCGATCGCTGAGGCCGGTTTCGCCAAACAGGTTGAGGCGGGTCTCGCCATACTCGGAAAGGGCCTGCTGCAGACGTCCCCCCTGGTCAAAGCGGGTGCGGGGTTGGTACACCTCGGGCTGGAGCGAGAAAAACGTTTTCCCTGCCCCGCGAGGGAAACCGCAGCCGGCCCAGACCGGTAGCTCCCACCCCCCCAAGACAAGGCCCAGGCCCAGCAGCCAGCTTCTTGCAATTGCCAAAGGCTTCATCTAGGGATCCCTCTCGACGGCGCCGCCAAGGGGGATTGTACCTACAGAGCTCCGTTTTGGGCCTTCGTCTCCATCCACCTACACCCTCTGGGCAATAGCCGGCAAACCTACGCGGGCCCGGAATTGCCGGGCTGCCGTCAGCGCCCCATAGGGATCCCCCTTGTAGAGGCCGTAGTGCATCAGGGACAGGCGCCGCAATCCCAGTTGCGACACCTCCTGCAGCCACTCGGGCCGGCTCATGATCTCAAAATCCACTTGGACAGTGTCGGCCCGGCCACCGTTGGGGTGCTTGTCCTTAATCGAGGGCTCGTAGTGGGCCAGCATCAGGTTGCGGTGGATGGGGGCAAAGAGACGGCAGCAGAGGCGGATCTGCTCGGGGTTACCCGGATCCGGGCCGTTGAGCTCTGGGTTAAACTCCCCCGGTCGCCGCTGGCGCATCGACTGGAAGGCGATCCCGTCCATTTGGCTCATCGTCTCGGCAAAAGGCTCTACCATGCTGCGCCCTGCCCCGCGGCGGCGATCGTCAAAGGTGGCAATCCAGCCGCCCCAGCAGAGGGCCACCTCGGCCTCGGGCAGCCGCTCCTTGATGGCCTGGCGGGCTCTTAAGATGTTGCGCATCAGGGCGCGGTAGTAGGGGGCAGTGTCGGCGTTGTAGGTATCGGCAGGGACGCGCCAGTAGGAAAACTCAGTGGCCAGGCTCCAGTAGGTGGGGCGGCCCTGGGGGTTGGCTTGGGCAATATACCCGGCCAGCTCGGCTACGTCCTGGATAAACTGCGGCGAGAGGTGGTAGTCGCCGCAGGGGCGGGTGGTGTCGTCTTCCCAGGTGATGATGTGCAGGCTGTAGCCCCGCTCAAACCACTGCCGCAAAAGCCCCGCCTGGTGCCAGTTGCGCCAGAAGGAGAGATCCCCCTGGCGGTGGTCAAAGCTGTTGAGCCAGCCGCTTAAGAAATGGGGATCCCAGTCCCGCGCCACCGCTGCCACCTGCGGATCCGACTCGATTTCCCAGAGGAAGCGACCGGGATCCTCGCCAGTGCCCACTTCCCAGCGGGCCAAGAGCTCTGACAAGTTCAGGTTTCCAGTGGCAACGTTCTCGGAGCCCTGACCACAGCCGGCAACTCCAACCCCATAGGAAGCCAGCAGCGCTCCGCCTATCCGCAGCACCTGTCGCCGCGGCCATTGCCGTTTCCAGGTCATCTCGTCTCCTCCTCAAGCTCTGCCTGGCGGGCCCACAGCCGCACCTGCGGGGAGCTGTAGACCTCCCTAAAGCCCGGCAGCCCCTCAAAGGTAAGCTCAGGCCAAAATTGCAGGATGCGATCGGCGCTCCGCAAGGGATCCGCCGGCCCCGCCACCAGCAAGTAGTCCACCCGCTCCTGGGGGTGTTGCAGGGCCAAGGCAAACTCGTACTGGTGGGGGGTAAGGAACAAGCGGGGATCCCCCGCCCAAAAGATAGCCTCAAAGTGGATGTCGTCGTCCACCAACACCTTCTCGCCGGGCAAGAGGTGGCGGCGGAGATATTGCCCTACCTGGCGCTTTGCCTGCCGCTGCCGGCGCCAGCCTTCTAGAGCTTGCCCGCCAGAGGTGACTTCATACAGATCTTGGGCCGCTCCCAACTCACGGCTAAGGGGCGCCACCCCTGCCACCAGCCGCTCCCAGAGATCCCGCTCCTCAACCACCAGGGGCGCCAAAAATCGTGGCTCTTGGCTTAGCCCATAGCCAGCGGTAAGGCAGTTCAGCCCCAAAAGGGCGGTGATCAACAGGCGCTTGGCCCAGCCGGGGCCGGCTCCGCGGACTAAGTAGGCCCCCATCAGCAACGGCAGCGGCACCCAGACGAGACCAAAGCGGCTCAGCTCCGGCAAAAACAGCCCCTGGCCCAGGGAAGCCAGCAGAACCACCAACGGCATCCCCCAGATCAAGGCCCCGACCCAGCGGCCCAGCAGGGATCCCATCCCCAACAGGAGATAGGCAGGGGCCAGCACCGCCAGCCACTTCCCCAGCTCCACCAGCCCTTGCCAGCCGCCGGCCTGCTGCAGGTCTTCCCGCAACTGCGGCAGGCGCAGGCCGCTGCCCACCTGGTAAGTAAAAGCCCAGGGATCCCCCACCGCCAACCAGTTGACATACAGCCAGCTCAAGATCAGGGCCAGGCTGATAAACCCCGCCACCAGCAGCGAGACCCAGCGAAACCCCCAAGATTCGCGGCGAAAAGCCACCAGCAGCAGTCCTGCCAGCCAGGGCAACAGCCAGCCGCTCTCCCAGCGCAGCACCATCAGCGGCCCCAAGGCCAGCCCAATGAGCAGCAGCCGCAGGGTAACGGGC
>NZ_JANSIR010000078.1:0-6518 GCF_047462155.1 Synechococcus sp. OH2 | reverse complement strand
CCTTCTCCGCTGCTTGTTTCTCGTTGGCCAGAGGGAACAACAAGGCCATGTTCACCCCCAGCAAAAGCGAGGTGGCCGTCCAAACGGGGCTGCGCAGCAGCATCAGGAGCAAAGCCGGCTGCAGCAGCAGCAACAGGCCCCACAGCCAGCGCCACCCCAGGCCGACAGGCAAACGGCGCAACTGTTGCCCCATCCAGTCCAACACCAGGGATCCCAAAATGGCCTGCAACACCAGCGGCGAGCGCCCCAAAATGGCCGTGGCCAGCACCAGCGAAGGGGGAAAGGTGGTGCCGACAATGGGCAGGCGCGGATCCGGCCCCAGGGCGGCTACGGATCCCTTGTAGCCAAGAAACTGCATCTCTAGGCTCACCCAGCCCCAGCCTTCCTTCAGCCCCCACAAGAGGCCAGCCAGGAGCAGCAAGGGGATCCCTACCGGCGCAACGAGCCTCAAGATAGCTTTAAGCCGGTTTACGAACATCCATGCCCCATGAACGAGTTTCACTAAACTTGACGGCCTAGGGCATTGGAACACCCTAGTTAATCCTAAAAGCAAGTTTTGCAAAAACTATTAGGAATGCAAGGGAGCTTTAGTATTCCCCTTCTCGAGACTTTTTTTCTACGAGTTTTGGCGTATTGGATTCAGCAAGATGGTCGATGAAAAGTTGCCGCGCTGCAGGTGAGGATGTGAGAGCCCCTGAAGTGGAACAAGGTGTGACCTCAATGCTACAGTCTGTGCGAGACATGGACAACGCGGCAATTCCGGCACTGGAGCTTTTGTCCTCCCAGGCTCAGACCCGCCCCTGGGGAGCCTTCTGGATCTTGGATGAAGGCCCAATGTACAAAATCAAGCGCATCGAGGTCAAGCCCGGCCATCGCCTTAGCCTGCAGATGCACTACCACCGCAGCGAGCACTGGATTGTGGTTCGGGGCACGGCGCGCGTTACCCGGGGCGAGGAGGTGGTGCTGCTTAACTCCAACGAGTCCACCTACATTCCCCCCTGCACCAAGCACCGTCTGGAAAACCCCGGCACCATCCCTCTGGTGATCATCGAGGTGCAGAACGGGGAATACTTGGGGGAGGATGACATCGTGCGCTTTGAGGACGACTACGCCCGCGCCTAGGAGAGTTCCTGAGGAAGGGGGCTTTCTTGTGGCCAGTTCATCACTCTTGCGCCATATACTCCTAGAAGTTTGGCGACTGCCCCCGCCGCAGGTGTAGGCTTTTTCTGTCGTCAGAGCAGGGGCTAGGGATCCCGCAGATGGCTAGGGTAAGGCAGAGAAGAGGAGGGTGGGGGCTGTTGGTGGCCGGCTTGCTCTGCTGCGTGCCAACAGAGGCAGTGCGGGCGGAGCCCCTTGCTTTCCAGAGGCTGGGCTATGAGCGTTCGGTGCTGCTGCAGGGATCCAACCCGCGCCTGGATGTCACCGTCCCTGCGCCCATCAACGGCATCGACCCAGAAGCCAGCTTTGTGCAGTTGCGCCTAGAACCTTCGCCGGTGCTCAAGCCCACCTCTACCGTGCGGGTGCTGATTAACGAGGAGCTGGCGGGGATCTTTCTGGTGCAAGATCTGCGCCAGGAGCCGGTGGTGCGGGTGCCGATCCCTGACCTGCCGCCGGGTGAGCGCTTTATCACGGTGTCGGTGCAGCCGTTTTTGAGCATTAGCGACGACATCTGTGCCGACCTCAACACCGGCAACCTGCTGCTGAGGGTAGGGCGGGACAGTTTTTTTGAGCTGGTGCCCCGCGTGCCCGATGCTACGGTGGCCGGCTTTCTGCGCCTGATGTACCCCCAGCTCACGCTGGTGGTGCCCGCCAACCCCTCTCCTGAGGTGGCGGAAGCAGCGCTGGGCCTGTACAGCTTACTGGCCCACCTCTTCCCTCAGACCCCTATCCTCTGGAGCAACCGTCCAGGGGAAGGGCCTCAAGTGATTCTGGAGCCGGCCAACTTTACCCCCCACCTGCAGCATCAAGTAACTCCAGAGGGATCGCGGCTGCGGGTGGCCGCCCGCCGCGAGGCCATTCTTGCCCTCTATGAAGAGTGGAAGCGGGCGGGGCTGGTGAGCCGTGGCATCCGGGTGGCGGCGGTGGCGGACTGGGAGCGGGCTCTCAAGGCCAACCGCCTCAGCTTGCGGGAGTTGGGGATCGTGGATCCCCTGCTGCGGGGCTTTGGCAGCCAGTCTTTGGTTTTCAACTTCAACCTGGCGCAGTTGGGGGGGCGCCCGCGGGATCTGGCGGCCCAACTGGATGTGATCATGAACCCGGTGGATGGTCGGGCCGGGGATCGCCTGACGGGCTATGTGTTCTTCAACGGCGTTCTGCTGCGCACCTACAACCTCACCGGTCGCAGCCAGCTCAACGAGACCGTGACCCTGCCCACCCGCCTGCTGCGCCGCTTCAACCAACTGGAGCTGCGCTTTGACTACGGGGCCAGCCCCGGCAATTGCCAGGGATCCCTGACGCCGCTGACGGTTCAGGTGCGCTCGGATAGCTCCGGCTTTCTCTGGAGCGGCTACCAAGCCCCCAGTGGCGAGCTGCAGGAGATCCCGGCGGTGCTGCAGGGATCCGGACGGGTTTGGCTGGGGGATCCCCAATGGCTGCCGGCTGCCGCCTACCTGGTGGGGGCCTTGAGTCGGCTGGCCGCCCAACCGCTCCTGCCCACCCTTCAGTTTCTGCCCCAGGAAAAGACCAAACTGGAGACAGGCGACTTCGCCTGGCAGATCCTTGTCGCTGCCCCGGAGCAGGTGGAGCTCCCTTACAGCCCCATCCGGCTGGGATCCCAGTTCGAGATCCTCAACCCCTTGAACCAGCAGGTGGCCCTGGCCGCCCAGCCCCAGGAAAACCTCGGCCTCTTGCAGTACTTTTTGCTCCAAGGCAGGCCCACCCTTTGGCTGTCCTGGTGGGGATCTGATCCGGTCTTGGCAGAACGCCTCAGCCGCGGCCTTGCCGATCCACGCACCCGCCTGGCCAACCAACTGCAGGGAAATGTGCTCACCGCCTACGCCGCCGCCCCCGCCCTCACCCAGGTGCAGAGCTGGGATCTCACCCCCCAAGGCTACCGCGTGCGCTACCCAGGCCGCTTCAGTTGGCAGCTTTTGCTGTGGCAGTACCGCTATTGGCTGGTGCTGCTGCTGGCTATTCTATTGGCAGTAGGAGCCTGGAATGTCTATGGCCGCTTGGCTCGCCGCCCCGAGTCCCCCATCCCTTCCTAGGGGGGGCTAGGCATGGGCTTGCGGTTGAGCCAGACTTGAGCCAAGCCGCGGGTCTTAGGCCATGCTCCAGTCCCTTAAGTCCTCGCTTTTGGCCGCAGGCTATCTCACCCGCCAGCAACTGGCGGCAGCGGAGGAGTACCGGGAAGAGGTGGGCTGCTCCTTGCCCAGGGCTTTTTGGAGCTTGCGGGTCATGCATCCTGGCAAGTTTGCCGAGCTGTGTCGCCAGATTTTGGATCGGCCCAAGCTGCGGGACTGGCTGCTCAAGCAGCCTCTAGATCTAGAGCTGCCTTGGCTAGTGGAACCCAGCGATCTCCTGCCGGTGCGCTTTTTGCCCTGTGGCTGGCTCAACCCGCAAACCGTTGTAGTGACCACGGAAGAGCCCGGCTATCCCGGCGTCTGGCAGGCTGTGAAACGCCTTTGCCCAGAGGCCGAAAAGCTGTGGGAGATCCCGGCCACCGAAAAACAGATCTTGACAGTTATCCTCGAGCGCAAGCTGGCTGCTGAGCTGCTGGGTAGCCGCCTCACCCTGGAGCAGTGGCAGCAGGCTCTGGAGATCCGCCGCCGCACCGGATCCAGCCTGGGGCAGGTGCTGACCCGGCTGAGCTACCTCTCCACCCCCGAGTATCTCAGCATTCTGGCCCACTTGCTGGGCTACCCTTCCGTTTCGGAGCTGATGGGAACAGGGCTGCTCTACCGGGACGAGAGCCTGAGCCGCCAGTTCGATCCGGAATTGATGATGCACCACCTCTTCTACCCCCTGAGCTGGAGCGACGAGCACACCCTCACCGTGATGGTCAACGACCCCCTGGACTGGGCGGTGGACGAGCTGCTCTACAGTTGGCGGCCAGGGTTGCGGATAGAAAAGGTGCTGGGCACCGAGCAGGATATCACCCAGCTCCTCAGCCAAGATCAAGGATCCCGCTTTAGCCAAGAGGCGGTGTACAAACTGCTGGCCCGTCTGCCGGAGGAATCGGCCTCGCGGGTGTTTACCCCCTCGCAAATTGCCGTCGGCTATGGCCTGCTGCTGCTGCTGCTGTGGGGCTTGGCCAGCGCCCCCTGGACAACCCTGACGATCTTAGTACTTTTGATTAACCTCTTTTACATTGCTTCGATTCTCTTCAAATTCCTGCTTAGCCTCGTGGGATCCGCCGATCGCTTCCACCAGATTACCGACGAAGAAGTGGCCGCCCTCGATGACCGCAGCTTGCCCATCTACACCATCCTGGTGCCAGTCTACAAAGAGCCGGAGGTGATGCCGATTCTCATCAACTCCCTCTCCAAGCTGGACTACCCCCACGAGCGCTTGGACGTGCTGATCCTGTTGGAAGAAAACGACCAGGCCACCATCGAGGCCGCCCGCGCCGCCAAGCCGCCCCGCTACGTGCGCCTACTGATTGTGCCGGATAGCAAGCCCAAGACCAAGCCCAAAGCCTGCAACTACGGCCTGGCCTTTGCCCGCGGCGAATACCTCACTATCTACGATGCCGAAGACATCCCCGATCCGGATCAACTGAAAAAAGCCATCATTGCCTTTAAAAAAGGGGATCCCAGCTTGGTCTGCGTTCAAGCGGCCCTCAACTATTTCAACCGCAACGAGAACTTTCTTACCCGCATGTTTACTCTGGAGTATTCCTATTGGTTTGATTACCTGCTGCCGGGCCTGGAAACCTTGAAAATGCCCATTCCCCTGGGGGGCACCAGCAACCACTTCCGCACCGACCGCCTGCGGGAATTGCAGGGATGGGATCCCTTTAACGTCACCGAAGATGCCGATCTAGGCATTCGCGCCAGCCAGCACGGCTACACGGTGGGGGTTATCAACTCCACCACCTACGAAGAGGCCAACTGCGCCCTTAAAAACTGGATCCGGCAGCGCTCCCGCTGGATCAAAGGCTATATGCAGACCTGGCTGGTGCACAACCGCAACCCGCTGCGCTCTTTGCGCAAGCTGGGCCTCAAGAACTGGTTGGCCTACCAATTTTTTATCGGCGGCAGCTTCTTCACCTTCCTCACCAGCCCCATCATGTGGCTGCTGTTTTTCTACTGGCTGCTCACCCGCGCCCATTGGCTGCAAAACATCTTTCCCAGTTGGCTAATTTACTTGGGCTTGTTTAACCTCTTGGTGGGCAATGCCATTGGGATCTACTTGAACTTGGTGGCCGTTTTTCGGCGGGGCTACTACGACTTGGCCTTCTATGCTCTTCTCAACCCCATTTACTGGCAACTGCACTCCATTGCAGCCTACATGGCCCTGTGGCAGCTTTTTACCAAGCCCTTCTACTGGGAAAAAACCATCCATGGCTTGAGCAAATTCACCCACGCCAAAGTGCAGGAAGCCAGCCACAAACCCGCCTAGCCAGCCCCCTTCATCCCTACAGCAGGCGGTACCTCCTTCCCCTCTTCCAAGAGGGAGAGGGGCTAGGGGCGAGGGAAGCGCTAGAAGCCGTAGTCAGAATCGACGACGACAGCACAGCCGCGTGGGTGGCGGCAGCCGGCCATGATCACCTGGACGGCGAAGCTGCCCTCATAGGGAGCCTGGACGATGGGGAAATCGTCCAAGAGCGTATCTTCGGCTACCCACCGACCGTTGCGATCGTAAAGCACCAGATCCACGTCGTGGCAGTCGAGGTCGCACTCGGCCCAGATGTTCTCGCCTGGGTAGAAATAACCATTAACCCAGGTCGATTGCCCGTTCAGTAACCACAAGCTCCTTTGGGCCCACGCTTCACCACCACCCAGGATTGCAGCCGCCCCGATCATGCCCGCTGCCAGCCAACCCCGCAGAGCAACCATCGGATTTTCCTCCTTCCATGAAGTTTTCTTTGCCGCAACAGGGATCCCTGCCCTACCTACACGCTAGCATTAACGTTTTCGCTCCCTGGCTGATTGCGATCACAGCCGGCATCTTCCTTACAAGTTGCAAAAAAGAGTTACAAAAAGGGATCCCAACTTGCGCAGGGATCCCTGAATTTCGATCAGAATAGGACTGGGAAAACCTGCCCAAAGCCCTTGATTGTTCTCACTGGGGCAGCACCAGTTCTCCGCGGCGCCCCAGGGGATCGGTGAGGACACTGCCGGTGGGGCCCTTGACCTGAAGGGTGCAGCGGCTGCCGGAGACTTCAATGAGGGTGTAGTTGGGCACCGCCAGCTCCAAAAAGCGCAGGTTGCCTGTCGTTACGCCAGGGATCCCGCTCACTTCTGGATTGGCAGGGTTCACAGGGGCGAGAAAGCCATTCACAATCCGGTAGTAGAGGCGGCTGGCGTTGGGGATCCCCAGTTGGCTGCCCAGCTCGTCGATGCTCAAGGCGGTCA
>NZ_JANSIR010000077.1:36048-44675 GCF_047462155.1 Synechococcus sp. OH2 | reverse complement strand
CCCTTCCCCCCCATCCCCACCCCGCCGCCGCCGCTGCCTTCCCCCAGTGGCACGCCCGGCCTTCCCCCCTGGTGGCCCCGGGAGCAATCGCCGCAGTGGCAGGATTCCCTCTACGCTTTGGTTTTGTCCGGCTTTTTGCAGGGGTTGGCTGCCCAAGGCGGGGCCCTCTCCCAGCAGGGGATCCTGCTCTGGACAGCCGAAGGCGAGCTGCTGGCGGAGCACCTGCTGGATCGGCCTTTGCCGGTGGGGGCTTTGGAGCAACTGGCCCTCAGCCTGATGGCGCTGGAGAAGTGGGGCTATGAGTATCGCTTCCAAACTCGCTTCTACACCACCGGCCATCGCTCCGGCCAGCGCTTGACGGGAGACTTGGTCGTGGTGGGCGGTGGGGATCCCTATTTCCGGGAGGCCAATGTGGCCGAGCTGGCCCGCCACCTGCACAACCTCGGCATTCGCCAGATCGACGGCGAGGTAAAGGTGGTGCCCCCCTTCCGCTTGCTGGGTCAGCCTGACTCTCTGGCCAGCGCCCGCCGGCTTGCCGAGCTCCTCCAGGATCCCCAGGGGCCCTATCCTGTGGCCATCGGCGGCTCCGGGTCAACATTAAGGGAGCTGACCGAGGAGATCCATTGCCTGGCCAGCTACACCTCGCTGCGCCTGGGATCCCTGCTACAAATCCTCAACGGCAGCAACGATCGGGCCATGGTAGAAGCCCTGTTAGCGGAGCTGGGAGGCAGAACAGCCCTGCTGGAGTACCTGCAGCAGCGGTTGGTAGCTCAGCCGGTTGCCCATCTGGATCCCAAACTGGCCCCTGCCCAGTCGGAAATTCGCCTTGGCCCAGGCGGGCAAGAGCTGTACCTCTCCCCCCGCGCCTTGGCCCATCTATGGGAACATCTGCTGGAGGCCACAGACGGGGATCCGACCCGGATCTTGCCTAGAGCAGGCATTGGCCACAGCACTCTGGGATTGCGCACCCTGCCCTCCGGCACGACCGCCCAGGTGGGCTCCGCCCCCGATCGGCTGATGATGGTGGGGCAGTTGCCCGATGGTACCCACTTCATCCTGCTCAACCACGGCCCGGATCTAGCCATTTTGCGCCAGCAGCAGGATCGGTTCCTGCAGGAGGTACTGGCTGTTGGGGAGCCCCTCCGCCACTGAGGCCTACCTCCGTCAATCTCAACCTTTGAGCTACGCCCCTCTCTGGTTTTTCCCAGGGGAGGGGGCTCTTGACCCTGTAGCTCTATCCGAATAGCGAGCCAACTGTTCGTTCTGTTCGTAACCCCGATCCCCGGCTCCCCTCCCCTAGAGGGAGAAGGGCTGTGGGTGAGGGCAGCTTTCAGGATTGAAAAAGGCGGGAATAAAGCTGCTGGTGAGCTTGGCAATCCCGTTCGTTGAGGGGGGCGAAGCTGCTCAGGGCTGGCCAAGCCAGGGTCGGGTCTCGCTTCACAACCGGCAGAATTTCCTGCTGCACCACGGTCTCAATCGGCTCATACAACTGGGCCAGCAAGCGCTGCCCCTCGCTATGCCCCAGAGGCACCAAGCGCACTGCTGCTGAGACCCACCCCGTGAGGGAGGCAAATAAGAAGGCTCGCAGGGTATCCTCTAGCCCAATGCCGGCCTGGGCGCAGATCCAGCCAAAGGCTAGGGGATAGTGGAGCAGCTCTCCCTCAGCCCTGGGAACGGATATCCCCCAGGTGCGCTCTGCCAGTTGTGCCAAGCGCTTCCCCAGATCCAGGCTGGCTTGGCGCGGTTCTGCTGCCCAACGGGATGCCTGCAGTTGCTGCTGTAGCTTGCCCATTCCCGCCAGGGATCCCCCTTGCGCCAGACAGTGGGCCAAGCCACAGGCTCTCCCCTCAAAGGGAGCCAAGCTCAGGTGCAGAACCCCCAACAAGTACCGCTGTACCTCCGCCCGATCCCGCAGCCGCTCCGCTTGCACAGCCGCTTCCAAGCCCCAGGAGTGGGAATAGGCGCCAATCGGCAGGGCAGAATCGGTGAGCTGCAGCAGCAGGTAGAAGGCGCTGCCAGAGCCTACAGGAGCGGCTTGAGCGGCGATCTGCTCAGCCATGGGGCAACTGCTTCTAGGGATGGGGGCGGATCAGGCCGTAGCCGCCGTGCTTGCGGACATAGATGACGTTGATCTCGCCGTTTTCGATGTTGCGGAACACGTAAAAATCATGATCCACCAGCTCCAACTGGTGTAGGGCCTCCTGAACTGTCATGGGAGGCATGGCGAAATACTTGGTGCGCACCACCTCGGGGGGCAGCTCTGCTTGCCGGTCTGTATTCAGCGGATCGGTGAGGGGCTGCTGGGCCACTGCCACCGAGGTTTTGGGAGAATGGCGGATGCGGTGAACGCCGTTGCGTTCTTTGTATTTGCGCAGCTTGCGGGCCAGCTTGTCGGCAACACGGTCAATGCTGGCGTAGAGGTTCTCGCTGCTTTCCTCCGCCCGAATGACGGTGCCATTGGCGTAGACGGTAACTTCGGCAGATTGGTTGGCACTGATGCGGGGGTTACGGGCCACCGATAGATTGACATCCACTTCACTGGTGATCTGGGCAAAATGGCTGACAGCCCGCTCGATTTTTTCTTGAACGTAGCTGCGGATGGCGTCGGTAATCTCGACGTTTTTCCCTTGGATCACAAGCTTAGTCATGGGCAGTCTCCCAGTTGTGTCAGTTTACACCTAAAGTTAGCGCCTCACCCTCGCAAAGGATCCCTAGAAAACAGCCCCCACCTCAGGCATGATCGCGGCCCAGCAACTTGCGGGAAGGGCTACGCCAGAAGATGAAGATTGGCTTTGGTAGCGGCACTAACCTCTTGGGTTAAGTCTAAGTTAACATCTCCCCCAGGGATCCGGTTCGGGGGTTAAGAATAAATTTAGGCTGTCTTCATTTTTAAGGGATTGGGGGCCAGCACCACTTCTCAGGCAAAGAGAAGTTCCCTGAATTTGGAACTCCAAATGCAAGCGGAGAAGGTCTCTAGATGGTTCGAAGAGAGCAAACTTAGCAGCAGAACTTACACAGATAGGCTCTGGCGAAAATACTTTTACTAAACTTGAATTCAACTCTGAGTATTAGGAAAGCTAAGGGTGTAGCTTTTAAGTGGGATTTCTCAGGAAACCTTCTAACCATCAATGCCCGCCCACTTCATCCTCAACTTTAGAAGAAGGATCGGCCTTGATCGACACAGCTTATCCCCTGCAGCAGCGGAAATCAGCAGTTGCTGAACCAACCTCTGCTCTTAGGGCAAGCATCCCCTTATTTTTTATTGTTCTCTCTTCTCCTTGTAGATCTTGTAGCCATTATACAACCTGGTGAGTCGGGCGGCTTTTTCCAGCTCCGACAGAGACTGAAAGGGAGAATGAAGAGATGTTGACTGAAGTTAAGGTTTTTATCAAGATAGGGATCCCGCGGAAACATCGTTACCAGGAGCAGGTCTGAAAAGCTGTTTTTGGCCTCTTGGGCGGTGGCCGACCTGCTAGCTGGAAAGCCAGTTTGCTCAGGAAAAGAGGGATGGACTCGGTGGCCAGAGAGATCTCTTTGAAGGTGACGGAGCTTTTGGACAGAGCAGAGGCAGCTCTGCAGGATCGGTTTCAGGCGATAGATAACGTCCTTAGGGAGAACCTGGCGCGGGTGTTGCAGGCCTTTCGCCACCAGCAGGTGGGATCCCATCACTTCGCCGGCGTGTCGGGCTATGGGCACGACGACCGGGGACGAGAGGTGTTGGATCGGGTGTTTGCCCAGATCATGGGCTGTGAGGCGGCACTGGTGCGGCTGCAAATGGTGTCCGGCACCCATGCCATTGCCTGTGCCCTGTTTGGCGTGCTGCGGCCGGGGGATGAGCTGTTGGCCATCACCGGCCCCCCCTACGACACCCTGGAGGAGGTGATCGGCCTGCGCGGCTCGGGCCGGGGATCCCTACGGGAGTTCGGCGTCACCTACCGTCAGTTGGATCTGCGGGAAGGCGGCGTCGATTGGCAGGCCCTGAAAACCGCCCTCAAACCGCAAACCCGCCTGGTTCACATCCAGCGCTCCTGTGGCTATGACTGGCGTCCCAGCTTTTCCATCGCCCAGATTGCCGAGATGATCCAGATTGTTAAGGCACAAAACCCGGAGGTGGTGGTCTTGGTGGACAATTGCTACGGTGAGTTTGTGGAAACCCAAGAGCCCACCCACGTGGGTGCGGATTTGATCGCTGGATCCCTGATCAAAAATCCAGGGGGTACCCTGGCCCCGGCGGGGGGCTACGTGGCGGGGCGGGCCGAGCTGGTGGAGCAGGCTGCCTGCCGGCTGACGGCGCCGGGGATTGGCTCGGAAGGGGGAGCCACCTTCGATCTCAACCGGCTTCTATTTCAAGGGTTGTTTTTGGCCCCACAGATGGTGGCCGAAGCGGTTAAGATCGCCCATCTGGCCGCCCAGGTGTTCCACGATCTGGGCTATCCTGTTTCCCCGCTGCCCCAGGTGCCCCGCACCGATATCATCCAGGCCATTCAACTGGGATCCCCGCAGAAGTTGCAGGCCTTTTGCCGCGCTATCCAAAGCAGCTCGCCTGTGGATTCCTACCTCACGCCGGTTCCAGAAGTGATGCCCGGCTATGCCGACCCGGTAGTGATGGCGGCGGGCACTTTTGTTGCCGGCAGCAGTGCCGAGCTCTCCGCTGATGGGCCGATGCGGGAGCCCTACACCGTCTATTTGCAGGGGGGAACCCATCTCAGCCACGGGCGGCTGGCTCTAGAGGCCGTCTTGCAAGCCTGGGATGCTCTGTAAATTGCCGTCCCTGTCCGACTCTGCCCAAGCGGTAAAATTGGACTTATGGTCTCCATTCCCCCTCGAGGGATCCTCACTGATTGGATGTCGAGCTTGTGTTTTAGTTCTGGGTTTTCCCGCCGCTGGGGATCCCGTCTGGCCCTTGCTTGGGTGGCTCTGAGGTTGGTCAGCGGCTGTCGGCTACTGAACCTGGTGGGAGAGAGGAGCACACAAGTGGGATCCGCCTTGACTCGCTCTTCCCTGTGGAGAGGCAGCCAGACCCTGACAGGAACTCTTGAAGCAGGGGACAAGGTCAGCCCCCAGTACGGCAGCTACTGGGATGGGATCCCTGTTGCCGCCAAGGCGGGCCAGATCCTGATCGCCACCCTGGAGAGCGAAGACTTTGACCCCTACCTGGAGCTGGTGGACGGCCAGGGGCGGGTAATCGGCTTTGACGACGACTCCGGCCCCGATGTCAACGCCCTCTTGGCGGTGCGGCTGCTGCAGGAAGGCACCTACACCTTGCGGGCCACGAGCTTCGAGCCGGAATCCACCGGCACCTATCGGCTGGCCTACCGGCTGGCCCAGGTCGATTGGCAGCAAACGGTGTCGGGCCGTCTGCAGAAGGGATCCGCCCAGCACCCTGAGGACGGCAGTTGGATGGAAGAACACCCCATTGCTGCCCGGGCCGGACAGATCTTGATAGCCTTGATGACCAGCTCCGATCTCGATGCCTTTTTGCAACTGCTGGATCCCAGTGGCGACGTGATTGCCTGGGATGATGACCAAGGGAGCAGAAGCGATGCCCTAATGATCGCCTTTTTGCCTCGCAGCGGCACCTACACCCTCCGGGCCAACACCCACAAACCAGGAGAAGAAGGAGCCTATGTGTTGCAGTACGCCCTGCACTAGTGTCCAGGCCTGCCAAGCTTCTGCACCTTCCCTGAGAAGTTTTGGCCAGTCGGCTTATAAGCCTTTTGATGCCGATGTCGAGATTGGGCAAGAGTTATTATTTTTATTGCTTTATTGTTATTAGCCCTGGAAGCTTCTGGTTCAAAGCCTTCTGAAGCCAGGATGGTTGGGGTTTGCTGAGGTTTATGGGAAAGCATGACATCTTATCCTAAGTTGTGACAGAGCTGAAATGTTGCCTTCACGGACGAGGCGTTTTCCCTAGAATGGAATTGATGGCCTAGACCACTCTTGCTTTTGCACTTTCGCAGTTCAGCCCTTACCCTACACAATGGATGCCATGACCCCTGAAATGGTACGCCAGTTTTGGTCTTTGGTCAGCGAGATCGGCAGGCCAGATTGGCTCAATCAACGTGACGATGACTTGGTGAATCTGCTTCTGAGTGCCTGCCAAAAAAAACATGCCCTCAGCAACGTCGATGCCTCGATTCTCAACCGCTACATCAGCATCCGCCTGCCCTTGATTCGTGAAATTGTTGTGGACTAGACCGAGCTAGGAGGGGTTTTTCCCAGCCATGATGGCTGCACAGATTACTTTGCTCGTCTATGGAGCGCTGCTTTTGGTAGGCGGAGTCGTCGGCTATATGAAAGGCAGAAGCTCCAAGTCGTTAATCGGCGGCCTGGTGGGGGCCGCCCTCAGTGGCGTCAGCTATGGGCTACTGGGAACAGGTTCCCGCTGGGGGCTGGGCCTAGGCTTGGGGACGGCGGCGCTGGGATCCCTTCTCTTTGCCCTGCGCTACCGCAAAACCGGCAGGTTTATGCCTGCTGGTCTGATGCTAGTGGTGAGCTTGGTGGCTGTTCTTCTCCTAAGCCTCAGCTTCGGCTCGGTCTAGGCCGGAGACAAGCCTGCATAGCTGTCGGTTCCAGGCTCTGGAAGGATGGAAAGTCTGGGGTCACCGCGGTGCGACCCGATAGAAGCGCGTGGTGGTCACCCACTCGGTGGCAGGGATCTCCTCGACGACAATGGCGCGAGCGATGGCATCGCCCAGTTGGGATCCCCGTACCCTTACATTGGCAAAGGATCCACCCTGCTCAAAAGAGGCGATCTCCTGGAAGTTGAGGGGACGGAGGGAGGCGACCGCCAATACTTGGGCTTGGCCAAAGGGCGGAGCAATGGTTAGGCGGTAGCGGGCACCGGGGGGCGGGAAGGTGCGCACTTCGCCGGCCCGCAGAAACTCGTTTCCACCCGAGAAGCGGTTGGGCAAAATCAAATGGGTGCGGCCATCGGCTTGGATGCTGAACAGGTAGACGTAGGCGTCGCGATTGGTGCTCAAGGTAATGGAAATCGGCTCGCCGGGCCGGTAGATGGGGTTAGAGCCACGCCGATCCAGCTCCAGATTTACCTGCAAGTCGGAAGGTACTGGGTTGACGAGGATGGAGCGGGTGCCGGTTTCCAGGCGAGTGTCGGCCAGTTGTAGCCTTGGCAGCGGGGAGTAGAGGCCCAGCGTCTGCGGGAAAACGACGGTGGCCGGAGCCATCGACAGCCCCAAAGCCAGCGGCAGGAAGAGCAGTTTGGCGTTCATAGTTCACCCCTGATTAGCGGCTATGTTCATCCTAGGAAAGGGCAGAGTTTTGCCAGAGCAGGCTTTGCGCAATCTGAGATCCCCTGCTGAGGCAGTTTCCCCTGCCGCAGATGGCAGGCCCAGCGGCGAAAAGGCGCTGAACCGCTTCTCACCATTAGGGTGGGAAAACCGGGAGATCCCATCTGGCAAGGGCTAAGCTGCAGATCAGGGATCCCTCGGCTCAGACCCAAACCTTGCCTATGGCCAACGACAGTTACCAAGAAGGCATTGCCGCGGTCCAGGCAGGCGATTTTCCGGCGGCCATCCAGGCGTTTCGCCGAGCAGTTACCGAGAACCCCACGCACACCGAAGCTCGCTATAAGCTGGCCTGGGTGCTGGGTATGAGTGGCTATCTGGATCCAGCCCTGGCCGAACTGGAGGCGGTAGTGGCGGCGGATCCCAGCCATGTTGCAGCCCACTACAACCGCGGGGCACTGCTCTTGCAAAAGGCTCAACTGGAAGCAGAGGTGGATGGCCAGATCGATCTAGACGTCCTGCGGCAGGCGGAAGAGGCCTTTCAGACCGTGATGCGCTTGGATCCCACCGATCAACGGGCCTACGCCTTTCTCACTTTGGTCAAGCGGGCCATCCGCAACTATCAGTCGCCCGCGCAGCCTTCTAGCCGCAGTGACGAGTGAACCCCCTGAGCCAGCACCTCATCCCTCCCCCAGCACCCAGGGCGGCGGCGCTAAAAGCCCATCAGGCGGGCTACAGCAGCCAAATCGGGGGCAACCCCCGTGTGGATGGGGGCGGATCCCTGTTGGGCGGCCGTGTCGGGATCCTTGAGGCCGTTGCCGGTGAGCACGCACACCACCCGGGCGCCGGCAGGCACCTGATCTCGCCATTTCAGCAATCCAGCCACCGAGGCGGCACTGGCCGGCTCGCAGAAGATCCCTTCCTCTCTTGCCAGCAGACGATAGGCGGCCAAGATCTCCTCGTCAGTTACACTGTCCACTCGGCCACCGCTGACCTGGACAGCCGCCTTGGCCTTTACCCAACTGGCAGGGTTGCCAATGCGGATGGCTGTGGCCACCGTTTCTGGATGTTCCACCACGCGATTGAGGACGATAGGAGCAGCGCCGGCAGCCTCAAAGCCGTAGAGATGCGGGCGGCGGCTGGCCTTGCCTCGCTGGTAGTAGTGGCAAAAGCCCATCCAGTAGGCGGTGATGTTGCCGGCATTGCCTACCGGGATACAGAGCCAGTCGGGGGCATCTCCCAAAGCATCCACCACCTCAAAGGCGGCAGTTTTCTGTCCTTCTAGCCGAAAGCGGTTGACAGAATTGACCAGGGCCACGGGGTAGACTTCCGCCAGTTGCCGCACCATGGCCAGCGCCTGGTCAAAGTTGCCCTGAATGG
>NZ_JANSIR010000077.1:24082-35940 GCF_047462155.1 Synechococcus sp. OH2 | reverse complement strand
GATCTCCGCCCCGTACATCAGGGTTTGGGCCAGCTTGCCCTTGGCCACATAGCCATCAGGAATCAGCACGTAGGCCCGCAGGCCTCCTTTGGCCGCATAGGCAGCGGCTGCTGCTGAGGTATTGCCGGTGCTGGCACAGAGGATGGCCTCCGCCCCCGCCTCCTTGGCTTTGGACACCGCCATGGTCATGCCCCGATCCTTGAAGCTGCCGGTGGGGTTGAGACCCTCCAGCTTCAGGTAAACCTGGCAGTCTCGCCCCAGCCGTCGGCTCAGGGCGGGAGAGGGGATCAGAGGGGTATTACCTTCATGCAGCGTCACTACGGGGGTGCGAGGGCTGACGGGGAGCCACTCCCGGTAGTGCTCAATGATGCCGGGCCAGAGACGGGATCCGGCCATAGGCGGGGAAGAGGGGGGATTGAGGGTAACCATGCTGTGGACAAGTCGAGGCCGTTAAAGGGCCAGCTCTCTAACTTTAACTGTTTGGGAGACTGTTCTATCAGCTTTGCCCAACGGCGGCTGCAACTACCAGCCGAGGGAGTCTGGTGGCTGCAAGGCCAGGGCCTGAACCAGCGCCTGCAGCTTCAGGCGGATTTCGGCCACTTCCTGCTCCGGCTTGGAGTCGGCTACGATGCCAGCGCCAGCATACAGGCGGACCCGCTTCCCTTCAATCAGGGCTGAGCGGATCCCAACCACCAACTCGCCATTGCCCTGCAAGTCCACCCAGCCCAAAGGGGCGGCATAGCTCGAGCGGTCAAAGGGCTCCCACTGCTCCAGCCACTGCAGCGCCGCCTGCTGCGGATAGCCTCCTACAGCGGCAGTGGGGTGGAGCTGGGCCAACAGGTCAAATAGATGCACATCAGCGGGGAGCTCCGCCTCGATTACCGTTTGCAGATGCTGGATGTTGGCCAAACAGCGCAGCCGAGGCTGAGGGGAGATGCGGGGCTTCATCCCCAGCCGGCCCAGAGCTTCCTGGATCGAGCGCACTACCCACTGGTGTTCACGCCGGTCTTTGGCGCTCCGGAGCAATTGCTCGGCCAGCATCCGGTCTTGGTGGCCGTTGGCGCCGCGGGCGACGGAGCCGGCCAGCGCATCAATCTGCACCCGGCCTTGCCACACCGAAAGCAGCCGCTCCGGGCTGGCTCCCAGGAAGACCTGGGGAGGAAAATTCCCCTCACTTTCTGAGGCAAAGGCGAAGACGCTGCAATCGGGGTGATGCGCCTCCAGATAGGCCAGCAGCGAGGGGATGGCCGGAGGGGAGGGCAACACCAGATCCACCGCTTCCGCCAGCACCGCTTTCTCCAGAGATCCCACCTGAATTGCTTGCAGGGCTTTTTCAATTCGCGCCAAGAGGGCCTCTTCCGCCACTGCCACCTGCGGCAGCGGCTGGGGCTTCCAGGCATTCCAGGCAGGCAAGGGGGCCTCGGCAAGGCGCTGCATGCGGGCAAAAAAAGCGGCAATCTGGCCGGCCAAGGCCGCCGGGTCGCTTTCAGGGCCAATTTCCAGGTTGAGCCGCGCCACCGTCAACTCCCCCTGCACCTGCAACAGTTGCCAGCGCGGCAGGACCAGCGCTGCCCCCCCGCCGCTGTTGGGGGCAAAGCCAAAACGGCAGAAGCACAAAGGGCGCTCCTGCTGGCTGCGGGCGGACTCTGGGGTGCAGCCGGGAGCGCTATGAACATGGGGCTGGATCCCTTGCACAAAGGCCCGTGCCGCCTCAAATCTCCCCTTTCCCGAAAGGTCGAGCTGCCGCAGGGATCCCCATCCCAGCACCCGCACCCGTTCCCCTTGCGTCGGGTGGGAGAGGTAGCAATAGCCGAGGGAGTGGCTGGGGGGGAGCGAGCCCAACTGCCGGGCCAGCACTGCCAGCGGATCTAGCCCTGAGATGGGCTGCCATAGGCTGAGAATCTGGGGGATCCCTCGCGCCCGCGCCATCTCTTGGCAGGCCGCTAGCAGGGGATCCCAGGCGTGTTCCACCTCTCCTGGACCAGCAGAGGTGTGAATGGGCAGCCAGTCTCTGGGCCCTTCCGGGCATCCGGACGCACCCTTCCAGGGGAAAAGAGAAGAAGTCATGCGCAAGCAAAAGAGGACGATCCCACCTTGGCCGAAAACAGGACAAGCGTCATCGCAGCCGGCAGGGGAAGCTGCAGAAAGGCGTTTCAGGATAGGAGATTAGGAGAGCAGCCGGCGGCTCAGGCTCGCCAGCGCCGGATCCCAGGCGTTTCTTTACGGATTGCAAAGTTTCTTAGCATCCTTGGGGATGGGGACAGAAGCCCCCTAACCTAACAAATACAGAGCCAACACAGAACCCAGAGAGAGCTAGATCCAACATGCTCGCACAGCCGGAACCGTCAAAGAGAACGTGCAGGGATCCAGAGACCAGCCAGGTACAGCTTGCAGAAAAGGGCACTTGGGAGGGCCGCTCCCGGCGGCAGTTGTGGATGGCCGCCCTCAAGCCTCCTATGTACAGTGTGGCCATCATGCCCATCTGGGTGGGATCTGCCATCGCCTACGCCCAGGCAGGGGTGATGGATGTGGGGGTTTTGGCGGTGTTTTTGGGGGCCGCCATCTGTCTTTTGGCTTGGGTCAACATCAGCAACGATGTGTTCGATGCCCAGACAGGGGTGGACAAAAACAAGCTCCACTCACTGGTCAACCTAACCGGCAAGCCGGAGCAGGTGTTCTGGGCTGGCAATGCCTTTTTGGCCCTGGGGTTGGCAGGGATCCTCTGGCTAAGCTGGCGGCAAGCGGATCCAACGGTGCTGCTGCTGGTGCTGCTGGCCTGCGGGCTGGGCTACGCCTACCAGGGGCCGCCCCTGCGCCTGGGCTATCAAGGGCTGGGGGAGATCCTCTGTTTTTTGAGCTTTGGGCCGCTGGCGGTTCTGGCTGCCCACTACAGCCAAAGCCAAACGTGGTCGCTGCCGGCCCTGGCGGCCTCGCTGGTGGTGGGGATGGTCACCAGCCTAATTTTGTTTTGCTCCCATTTTCATCAGGTGGAGGACGATCTGGCTGCTGGCAAGCGCTCGCCAGTGGCTCGGCTGGGCACCCGCCGCTCCGCCCGTCTCATCCCCTGGATCTGCGGCAGCATTTTTGGCCTGCTGCTGCTGTTTGTCGGGCTGGGGGCTTTTCCGGCTTGGACGTTGCTGGGTTTTGCCGGGATCCCCTTTGCGGTGCGGCTATCCCGCCTGCTGGGGGCCTACCACGACCAGCCGCAGCGGATCAGCCATTCTAAGTTCATCGCTGTTGGCCTCCACTTTTGGCTAGGGCTGTTTCTGGGGTTGGGCTTTATCCTCAGCCGTCTGGGATAAACCAGAACCTTAGAGGTGATCGGGATCCCGACGAGGCGGCCCGCAAATTGCGATAAGCTACAGCTTAGTGTGCCGGGTTGGGTGTTGGCCCTGCTGGAGCTCATGGGTTCGGAATCAACGTAAGGCAGCGGCGAGAACAGGATGCGGCGATTTTTCAATTCCAACCTGGGGGTGGCGCTCTTGGGAACCGGCCTCTTGGCCGCTCTGGTTGCCTGGGCCTTGTCCATCGACATCGAAGAGGTAAAGGTGGAGTCCCCTCCCCCGGATCAGCCCCTTTCCGTCAGCCGCAGGGTGGATATTGTGGGTCGTCGAGGGGGCCACCAGCGTTGGCGTCTCATCGCCGAACAGGTGGAGCTCAGAGCTGGGCAACAGGTGTTTGAGCAGGGGGCGCACGGCTACTTCTACGGAGGTGGCGCCGACCGCCAAGAAGAGGTGCCGGATCCCTTTTTTGCCAGCAGCGAGCAGATGACTTGGTGGGCCAAGCGGGCCCGCTACGACGCCACTGCCGACGCCCTCTATCTGGATGAGGAGGTGGAGGTGAGAAGCGAGGATGGCAGCCTGCTTCTGACCCGCGCTCTGAGAGTCACGCCTGAAGAGCGCATCGAGGTGCCGGCGGAGTTCACCCTCAAGGGGCAGGAAATGGTGCTGCAGGGCCGCTCCGGCTCGTTTAACTTCCAATTTGCCCTCCTCAGTGCCCAGCAGGGCAAGCTAATTATGCTGCCTCCGGATCGCCCCAGCAAGACGGAGTCCTCCAGCTCTGCCCAAGGAGCCGACCTGGCCAGCGCCGCCCGGTGGGTGGCCACTGCGGCGGCGGATCCTGCCTCCACCACCATCACCGCCGACCAGATCACCTACGATCGTGCCAATCAAGTGGCCGAAGGGAGAGGCAACCTGCGCATCCGCGAACGTGGCATCGAGATTCGCGCCCCTCAGGGCACCTACCTGCGCCAGCAGGCCCAGAGCATTCTCTCCGGCGGCGTCGTGTTGCAGGAGGTAGCCGGCGACACCAGCCGGGATCCCCTGTTAGCCGATCTGCGCTTGGCCCAGGCTGGCCCACAGGCGACTCCCAACCAACCGGATCAGGAGGTCACCATCATTGCCGACCGCCTCACCTACGACCGCAACACGCAAGTTGCCCGCGGGGAAGGCAACCTGGAAATTCAACAAGGGGAAACCATCATCCAGGCAACTCAGGGCACCTACCGCCGTCGCGAATCCCAAAGCCTGCTGACGGGGGGAGTGACCCTGCGCGAGCCGGGGCGGGTGCTCACCTCCGCCCGCCTGGAGGGCAACCACCGCGACAAGATCTTCTTCTTCGAAGAAAACGTTCTCTACCGGCAGATGGCCGCCTCTACCCCAGCTCCTGGCGGCGGATCCCTGACAGAGGAGCTGCGCCAAGCCGAAACGGAAGTGCGGGCCGCTCGCCTGGTTTACAACTCCCGTACCGGCACCTCGGAGTTTAGCGATGCTGTCGAGTTTATCCAGCGGGGGCGCAAGGCCAAGGCCAACCAGGCCACCATCACCCCTGAGAAGGTGGAGCTGCGGGGGGAGGTGGTGATCGAGCAGATCGAGGGGGACTGGCTGGCGCGGCGCCTGCAAAACCCCCAGACCCAGGCCGATGTCGATCAACCGACGGTGATCTATGCCGATCGGGTGGAGATCGACCAGGCCAGCGGCGATGCCCGCTTCCTCGGCAATGTGGTGATCGTCCAGGCCAACCGCGCTATTGAGGGAGATCGGGCCGACTACTCCGACCAAGGGCAGATTTTCAGGATCACCGCCGACCAGGCTCCCGTCCTCCTCTGCGATCGCGGCGAGCTCACTCCCGTTCCCCCCAAAACCAGTGAGGGTCTGCCCGGTCGCGATGCTCTGGATCAGATGTGTCGGGGCGCCAACCGCCTCAGCGGCAGGCTGGTCACCCTGAACTTGGAACAGGATGAGTACACCGTCGAGGGGGACGAGCAGCAGCAGGGGATGTTTCAATTTCGCATCACCGACGCCCTCTGACGGGATCCAACCCTTGCCTGCCACTCGTCTGGGGCCGGCTAAGTCGCACGCCAGTCTGAGGGAATAAAGGCACATGCCCACCCAATTGACCAAAGGAAAACGGCACCAAGGCGCTGCTGGTAGGGGGAGCTTGTGGGGATCCCTAAAATTTGGGGGCTTTTTTTTGGAGTTTTATCTCTTCAAAGAAATGATCCGCCCCTTCTTTTTGGGGGTGGCAGGGGGCACGGTAATGATGCTGGGCAACCAGCTTTTTATCTACGCCGATTTGCTGGTGAAAAAAGGCGCCCCTCCCCTCACAATTTTGCACATTCTCCTCCTCAACTTGCCCGCCATTTTGGTGGTCACCTTCCCCATTGCCGGCCTCTTTGCCACCCTGCTCACCCTGGGCAGGATGGGGGCCGACAGCGAGATCACGGCTCTGCGGGCCGCCGGGATCCCCTATCGCAAGGTGCTGATTCCGGTGCTCTGCATCGGTCTACTGATCAGCGGCCTGGCGCTGTTGACCAATGAAGTGATCGTGCCCCAAACCAACCAAAAAGTGAAAACCCTGAACACCAATCTCATCCTGGCTCAGGATGCGCTTCCCTTTGACTCGGAAGAGATCGTGCGGGTGGACGACGACCTTTGGTTTCATGTGGGATCCATTGACCCGGAGACCGGCTTGATGCGCGACTTACTGATTTTGGATCGCAAGGCCGAGACCGGCCACCTACGCTACCCGCAGGTGATCTCTGCCGAAACGGCACGTCAGGTGGGCCAAGCGTGGCACCTGCAAGACGTGGTGATCCGTCGCTACGACGAGCGGGGGCGCACCTACTACGAGGGCCAGGTGGCGGAGATGGAGCTGAACATCGTCAGCAAGTTGGTGGGCCTGGTGTACGCCGAAAAGGTGCCCCAGGAGCAACGGGCGGCAGAGCTGTGGGAGCAATGCCAGCGATATCGAGCGGAGCAACGTCCTTCTGCCGATGTAGCCCGCTGCCTGACGGAGTACCACCTCAAGTTCGCCATTCCCTTGGCCAGCTTTTTTGCCATCTTGGTGGCTGCGCCCCTAGGCCTACAAACGGTGCGGCAGACCGGCCGCTACGGCAGTGTGGCGCTAGCGATTGTCCTGGTGTTTATTTACTATGTACTGATGAGCTTAGGACGCGCGATGGGTCGAGTTGAGCAGATCGATCCCTGGCTGGCTGCCTGGTTGCCGAATATGATTTTCGGCGGGGTGGGCTTCTCTCTACTGTGGCGGTTTTTACGGTGAGATTCGGCAACTTCCCACATGGCTTCAGCCCTTGGGCAAGGTGGCTAGCCCTTTGCTGGGGCAGCTCCCTGTGGGTGGGAATGGAGAGGGCGGTCTTTGCCCAGCCGGATCTCCTGCCCACCAATATGGAGGGCTACCAGCGCTTTTGGGCAGCGCAAACGTCGGCCCAGCGGTTACAACCGGCTCACCGAGCTCCCAGCCCAGAATCGGTTGCTCCCCCTGGTGCCAGCCTGCTGGGGGATCCCATCACCTTAGCCGAGGCTCAATCTTCTCCGCCCCCTGTGCTCTTGAAGGCGGCAACTGGACCTTCTGCGGCCTCAGTTTCTAATCTTGGCTCCCCGCCGTCTAGCACCCCTTCTGAAAAGGCCCTCACGCCAGAAGAGTTAAACCGGCAGCGGCTGCAACGGCTCTTGGCCGAGGGGGCGGCGGCCCACGCCCGGCGGCAGGCACAACAGGCCCAGGCAACGCCGTCTTCCCGGCCCGCTTCAGCGGCGACGTCCCCTGCAACTGTTCCGACGCTGGACTCTCTCGGCTCCCCCCGTTCCCAAGCTGCTGCCCTGCGGATGGAAGAAGAACCCCGGCTGCGTCCCACCGAGACTAGGCGCGGCCTAGGATCCACTGGCGAGAGCTTAGCTACTGCTTATCCGGTTACCCCTCAAGGGCCAGAGGGGCTTGGTTCGGAAGAGGCGGCGCAGCGAATCCCGACCTTGCTCTCGCAAGCCGGCGGGAGCTGGAATTTGGGCGGCGCCCCTTCCCCTGCACCTTCTTCCACCGGCACTCAGATGGCAGCTCAAACCGGAACTGAGTCATTCACCCCCACTGCCGGATCTCTACTGGCTCCCCAGTTGTTGGAGCGGTTCCCCCTGTTGCGGGATCTGGGCGCTCCTGCCACTGGCCCAGAAGCCGCTCCGCCTGCCAGCCAGGGATCCCAGATTCGCCAGCAACTGGCGGCCACCGCCACCAGCCAACGGCAGATCCCCCTCGACCCGGATCAGATCAACGTCAGTGGGGATGTGCTCCGCTACATCGCTGAACAAGACCTGGGCATTGCCGAGGGAAACGCCCAGATCCAACTGGCCGACGGCACCCGCATCAGCGGCGAGCGGCTGTTGTTTTACCGGCGGGAACGGCGCCTGCGCAGCGAGGGCCCTTTTCGCATGGAGTGGCCTCCTGGGCCGCAGGGGCGCGGGATCCGGCAAATCGAGGGGCGCAACCTGGACTTGGATATCCCCGGTCGCAGCGCTCAATTTGAAAACTCGCTGGTGATCCTGCCGGGGGAGGAGCCGGGCACCCGGGTTTTTGTGCGCAGCCAAGAGACCACTGCCCTGTTGGGAGAGCGGATCTTCTTCGAGAAGGCCACCGTCACCACCTCGCCGGAGCCGCCCATCACCCACTACGTGCAAGGGGATCGGGTGGAGGTGTTTCCCGATGACCGGGTCATCGTTTACGACGCCCGCGTCTTTGCCGGTGGCGAGCTCACCCAAGAGGGCGATCTGCGGGCGGGGCTGCAGATTGCCTACTTGCCCCTCTTCGTCTACAGCCTGCGGGATCACCAGTGGGTGCTGCCGGGGCGCAGCGAGGCGGAAGGGGTGTTTGTCAAGTCCAGTTGGGCCTACCGCTTCGACGAGTACAACTTCGGCGGCCTGCGGCTGGATGTCCTGCAGAAGAAAGGCCTGGGCATCGGCTTTCTGCACGACTACATTCTCCCCATCCCCGATAGCGTCAACTACGGGCGAGCCCAGTTTTACTTGGTAACTGAGGCCGACCAGCGGCGCTTCTCCAGCCGCTTCCGCCTTGACCACAACTTCGACTTCTACGCCGCCAACCTCCTCGGCCAAGAGGGCCAACTGCGGGGCCAGCTCAACCTCAACCTAGACAACACCTACCGCCCTGCCGGCGGGCGCAACGACAACGCTGACCTCCGCCTCAACGCCACCTTTCAGGGGGATCTCTCCACCACCACCCTCAACATCAACCGCAGCGGATCCCAGGAGAACGGCACCTATAGCTTTCCCCTCACCCTCAGTCACATCCAGCGCTACGGGGGCGTGCCTTGGCTGCAGTCGGATCTGCGCTTGGACTACAACCAGCGGGTGAGTGTCAAAGATGGGCCAGATTTTGCTGACGCACGGCTGACCCTGGGTGCCCAACTCACCCCACCCGGCTGGGGAGGCACCTACCGCCTCAACTACCGCGCCTACAGCAGCTCCAACGGCGACACCGAGCCGCGCCGCAACTTCGAGCTGGCCTTCAATCCCGATCTCCTCCGCATCGCTCCCGATATCTCCCTCAGCAGCACCTTCACCCTGACCCAAGAGCAACAGCCGGATCGAGAAGTGGGATCCGGCCTCAACTTTTTCAATCGCTACGAGCTGCGCTCCAGCCTTCAATTCAACGACATTCAACCGGCTCCCTGGATCACCTTCATGCCCGGCTCGATCGACTACACCCAAGTCCTGTACTCAACCCCTGACCAGGAATCCACCGTCAGCCTCAACCCCCGCCTCAGCCTCAAGCCCGCCGACTGGAACACCATCGATCTGCGCTACAGCCGCACCTTCTACGGCAACAATTCCGCTCCTTTTCAAACCCTTTCCGTCAGCCCCAAGGATGTGGATCGCCTCAACGCCAGCATTAGCTTCTTCACCCCGCGCAACTTCCTGCTCAACGTGCCCCCCGGCTACATCGCCTTTGAAGACGACCTGCCCGGCGAGCTGCCCATAGCCCTGACCTTCCCCGACGATACGCCGGAGGATTTGGAAGCGATTGCCTCCCGCAACTTGCAGGAGCTGCAGGCGGAAGTAAAAAACCTGTTGCGCTTCGACACCACCCTTGGCTACGACTTTGTCGCTCAAAAGTGGGATACCCTCAACGCCAACTTTACCTGGAACACCACCCCTGAGCTATTCAACATCCAGGTGCAAACCTCCTACGACCTCAACCAGGGGCAGTTACAACCGATCCGGCTGGAATATCGGGGGCGCAGCAGTACCACCTTCAACCGGGAGCAGCGCTCGGGTCTAGATAGCTATGAGCCGGGGATTAGCTACGCGCTGCAGGCGGTTTACGATCCGCGGTCGGGGGAGATTTCCACCTACGGCCTCGACCTAGATGCCACCCTCGGCACGCAATGGCAAAACCACTGGCGGTTCCGCCTGGGCCTAACGGAGGCAGGGATCCGCCGCATTGAGGTGCGCCGCGACCTGCGGGATTTCGAGCTGCGCTTGGCCTACGATCCGCTGGCGGCGTCGCTGCGCCTAGAAGGGATCCTGGTGGCCTTTCCCAGCCGCCCCCTGGGCCTGACCCAGGAGCGGGGAGAGTTTCACCTGACCTCGCCAGTGGGTGCCTTCAGCCTGGATAGCCTGGGGCAGTGAGCCAGGCAGGTTACAGGGGTTGACAGAAGCAGGAGGGAGGTGGCTTCGGCTACACTGGAGGGCCGGTGGTTTTTTAAGCAGTGCTCAACTCCTATGGCCAGGATCAACGACCACTTCCTCAAGCTGAAGGCCGGCTATCTCTTTCCCGAGATTGCCCGGCGGGTACAGGCCTTTGCTGCCGCCCATCCGGAAGCCCAAATTATCAAGATGGGCATTGGCGATGTTACCGAGCCGCTGCCGGAGGCCTGCCGGACGGCCATGATCCGGGCCGTGGAGGAAATGGGGGAGCGGGCCACCTTCCGCGGCTACGGGCCAGAACAGGGCTACGAGTGGCTGCGCCAAGCCATTGCCCGGCACGACTTTCAGGCCCGCGGCTGCGACATCGACGCTTCTGAGATCTTCATCTCCGACGGCTCCAAGTGCGACTGTGGCAACGTCCTGGATATCCTCGGTCACGACAACACTCTTGCCATCACGGATCCCGTCTATCCCGTCTATGTGGACACCAATGTGATGGCGGGCCATACGGGGCCGGCCAACGAGCGGGGCGAATACGAGGGCCTGGTCTATCTGCCGCTGACGGCGGAAAACCACTTCACCGCCAGCCTGCCCGAGCAAAAAGTCGATGTCATCTACCTCTGCTTTCCCAACAATCCCACCGGCGCAGTAGCAACCCGGGAGCATCTGCAGGCCTGGGTGGACTATGCCCGCGCCCACAACTCGCTCATCCTCTTTGATGCCGCCTACGAGGCCTACATTACGGAGCCTGGGATCCCCCACTCCATCTACGAGATCCCGGGGGCAAGGGAATGCGCCATCGAGTTCCGCTCCTTTTCCAAGACAGCCGGCTTTACCGGCACCCGCTGCGCCTTTACAGTGGTGCCCAAGTCGCTACGGGGCCAAGCTGCCGATGGCTCCTGGGTGGATCTCTGGAGCCTGTGGTATCGCCGCCAGTCCACCAAGTTCAACGGCGTGGCCTACATCGTGCAGCGGGGGGCAGAAGCCGTCTATTCTGAGGCAGGGCAGGCCCAGGTGCGGGCTTTGGTGCAGTTTTACCTGGAGAATGCCCGCATCATCCGCGAGCAGTTGGCCAAAGCCGGGATCCAGGCCTACGGCGGCGTCAACGCTCCCTACGTCTGGGTAAAGGCGCCCACTGGGCTGAGCAGTTGGGAGTTTTTCGACAAGCTGCTGCACACCTGCCATGTGGTGGGGACTCCCGGCTCTGGCTTTGGAAGCGCCGGCGAGGGCTACTTGCGCCTGTCGGCTTTTAACAGCCGCGCCAACGTAGAAGAAGCCATGCGCCGCATTGTCAGCGTGTTTGGGAGCTGAGCAGCCGGCCCTCCTCACCCCCAGCTCCTCTCCCCTTGGGGGGAGAGGGGGGATAACCAGCATGCTGTTTCATAGCTGTCTGCAATTTCTGAAAACGCTTTCGAACTTCTCCCCTAAGGGTTCTCTGGAGTTGGATGGGTCACACTTCCACGCGGACAACCTGCTGGGTTTGGGCGGATCGCTCGGCGGCCTCGGCCACGGCGAGGGCATGGAGCATCTTTTCGGTGTCTACGTAGAGAGGGCTGCCGTGGCGCAGGTGATCCAGCACCATGCGGGTGTCTTGTTCGAACAGGCCGTGGCGGGATCCCGTCTCCAAGGGGTGGGCACTGCCGGCGCGCAACAGCATCGCCTCTTCGCCGTTGATCAGCAGGCCCCCCCGCTGGCCGTGGAACTCCAGTAGCCGCTGCGAGCACCACAGAGAGTCTCCCTTGCCATAGGTCAACACTGCCAGCAACCCATTGGCAAAACTCAGTTGGGCTGTGCAGTAGCAACTGCTGTAGCGCTGGGGCAAATCCGGCCCGTCGTAGCGCAGTTGACAGCTCACCCGCTCCACCTTGCCCAGCAAGTCCACCAAGCGGTGAATGCGGGAGACAG
>NZ_JANSIR010000077.1:21163-23991 GCF_047462155.1 Synechococcus sp. OH2 | reverse complement strand
CCCCATGAGGGGGAAGCCAAACAGCTCAGGCCGGTAGGTCCAGCGGTCGGGGGCGGGGTGGGTGGCGGTGAGGGTGATGTAGCGGACGGCAAACAACTTGCCCAGCCCTTCCAGCTCCCCCCTCAGCAACAGGTGGATGCCGCTGAGGAGCTCGATGTGCTCCACGTGCAACAGCAACCGCCGCTCGGCTGCCAATTGCACCAGCGACCGGGCTTCGGCAAGGCTGAGGGCAAGAGGATATTCAACGACAGTGTGGATCCCTGCTTCCAGCGCAGCGCGGGCAATGGCCCCATGATCCCGATTGATGGTGCTGACAAAAACCAGATCCAGCCGCTGCTCGCGGAAGAGAGAAGACCAGTCGAAATAGGCAACAGCCCCAAACTCGGCGGCAAAAGTAGCACTCCGCTCGGGGGATCGACCGACAACAGCCACAATCTCCACTTGCCCATCTTTGCGCAAGGCCTCAGCCCGTGAGCGAGCCGCGTAGCCGGTGCCGATGATCCCCACTCGCAAGGTCTGTTCCCTCTCCTAGCCTGCCTCTGTTTGTAGCATCACACAGACAAGGATCCCTTGTACTACCTAGCCATCAGGATCTCGCTTCACCCCAGGGAAACTCCTGCTGCACCCCTTTATTTCAAGCAGCAATAAAACCTCTCGTCACATCGCTATTGCTGCGCAACGCTGTCGCGAACGCGTCTCCCTAACTCCCCTCTCCCTGAGGGAGAGGGGGCGGGGGTGAGGACATCAATTGTGGCCCGCCACCAGTGAAAATTAAGCGAAAAGTCAAGGGAAATCCGCTCGCCCGTGGGGGGATCAGCATGAGCGTCAGGAGGAAGCCGCCGTCTCAACCTGCTGTCCCTGCAACGAAGCAATCGGAAAATGCCGCTCCAACAAAGCCGGGATCTCTTGCGAAGAAACGCCGCTGTAGCGAGCCTTGTCGGGCAGGAACACCACGTTCGGCCCCCGTTTGCAGTCCTTCAGGCAGCCCACCCCCTGCACGCGGATGCCCCCATAGGCTGCTAGGTGAGCCTGCAGAGCCTGCATCACCTCCAGCGCCCCCCGCCGACAGCAGTCGGACTTCTGGCAGACCAAGACGACCCCTTTTCTCGCTTCCTCCGATCCGGGAGCGGCCTTCGGGGAAGACATGGCTGCTACCGGGGAAGCCTGGACAGGAACCACGCGGTAGAGCACCCATTTCTCCCGCCCCTTGAGCAGATCCACTTCCCGCTCCCCCGCAATCTGCACCCTATCCCCTGGCTTGAGGCTGCGGTAGAGCTCAGAGCGCAGCGGCTTGGGGATCTTGCCGGCAAACACTTCCGCTCCGGCCTGCCAGCGCAAATACTTGAGCTTGCCATCCTTATCGGGAAGAAATCCCAGGAACTGACCTTCTGACTCAAACGGGATCCTTTGCTTAGCCAACTTGCTCATCTTGTCCCCCAGGCTCGGTGTTGAGCTGCCAACACGTCTCTAGGCTGTCCAATAACTCCCGCCGCCGCGCCGTGTATTGGCGGATCACGCTGCGCACCTGCAACAGGGCCAGAGGCGTGTCCACCTGCACCTGTAAATGGCCATCTCCTGCACAGACCGCCGGGATCCCCAACTCCACCAGCCGCCGCCCAATGCGCCAGCGTTCCCCTAAGGGGATCTGCAAACAATAGCTGCCCTCAAAAGATACAGGGTTCATGGCTAGGAGCAAAACCTCGGCAAATAAATCTAAACCCAATCGGGCAGTAATGATATGAATTTTCAACAAATGCTTACAAAAATAAGCCCTCAGGCCTAAGGACAGGTCACCTGGCCGGCGAACCTGCCCCAGATCCTGACTAAGCTCTGCCGTCCATCAAGCCAAACACTAGGCTGTCGTTGGCCAGGAAGTGGTTGAGGTGGAAGGCCCGGTCTTCCGTCTTGAGCAGAATCTGCTCGTAGAGGTAGCGGGTGGCGCGATCCCCTAGGCTTTCCGCTTGGGCGGCTTGGCGCCGCAGCAAATCGATGATGGCCTGCTCTGCCGCCAGGTCATTTTGCAACATTTGCCGCGCCTCAAAAGCGCCATCCGGCTCAGGGGTAAAGCAGCAGAGGCGGGCCAAGGTAGCGAAGGTGGCTACCGGCACACTCCCCAAACCTTCGAGGCGCTCTCCCAGGTCGTGGACATGTTCCCTCACCTGCTCGTAGTGATCCTTGAACAATTGGTGTAGCGGGTAGAACTCGGTGCCCTCCACCACGAAGTGATGCTTCTGGTACTGCAAGTACAGCCCTTGGAAGCTGGCCAGAAGGGCGTTCATCCCCTCGCAGATCGGCTGGGTCACCTCCAGGCCGAGGGAGACAGGGTTGTTGCGCACGCTGTTGAAGGACTGGCGCAAGGTTGAGGTTTCAGACATAGGGCAAGGTTCTCCGAAGTAAGAGAGCTAGTTGTCCAGCCTACTCGAGTGGACAGATCCAGGGTTTCTTGGGGCTATCCTCACCCCAGCATAGTCTAACTCAACAGTTCTTGTGAATAGCTCTCAACAAAGTGCTTGTTGCAGCAGAACCGGTGGGCTGGTCAGGGAGTAGCCGCATCTTCCCGATTTACACTGGACTGGGAGCGTTAGCCCAGTTGATCCCGTACCTGGAGATGGAGCATGTCGCAAACGGAGCCAGAAAGCCACTCCTGGATAGAAAAACTGATTCGCCTAACCCATCAAACAGTTGCGCGGGCTGGGGGGAAACCGCAGGAACCTTGGGATTGGGCTGGCCACCTGTTCAAAGAGAGCCTGCTGGAAGCAGAGGCAGAAATGGGCCACTGTAATGTCCTGGTGATTGGCAAAAGTGGGGTGGGCAAAAGCACCTTGGTC
>NZ_JANSIR010000077.1:0-21153 GCF_047462155.1 Synechococcus sp. OH2 | reverse complement strand
CCCTGTTCCCCGCCACATTCGCCAATATTCCAAGCAAGGCTGCCCAATCACCATCTACGATACACCTGGCATGGAATTGGCGGGAGACCAGAATATCCAGATCCGCCTCGAGGTGTCCCAACTGATCGACGAGCTGCGCCTCAAGGATCCCGAACATCACATTCACATTGTTTGGTATTGCATCCACCACGAACTGAAGCGGCTGGAGGAAACCGAGCGTGAGTGGCTGAGAGAGTTAGAACTCAAAGATGTACCGGTCATCTTAGTCTTGACCCAATGCCTGGAATATCCCAATCCCGAAGAGAGCGAGTTTTTTCAGTACTTGCAGCGCCAAAATCTCCCTGTTCGCTACATTGTTCCTCTTTTGGCTAAGGACAAGGTCATTAACCGGCAACTCACCATCCCCGCCCACGGGCTAGAGCACCTAATCGGCTGCACCTCGGAGCTGCTGCCAGAGGTAGCCCGCCTTGCCTTTATCCGCCAGCAATTGCTGCGGGTGGATCTCAAGGCCGATGCTGCTTTTAAGTATGTATCGGGCTATGTGGCCAGCGCAGCGTTCATCGGCGCCGCACCTCTTCCTTTTGCCGATGCCCCTCTACTGGCAGCAGCACAAGTGGGCATGATTGCCAATATCAGCTTTATCTTTGGCTATAAAGCCTCCCCTTCTTTTTACTACTCTTTGATGGCGTCTTTGGCGGGAATTGGGGGCGCAGTAGTCACTGGGCGGGCCATTGTCTCAAACCTGCTGAAGTTGATCCCCGGCGCGGGATCCCTGGCAGGCGGCATCATTCAGTCCACCACAGCGGCTACCCTGACCCTTTCCCTTGGCCTGGCCTATATCGAGCTGATGAAGGCCATCGCCCGCGCCGAAATCCAAGGGATCCAGCTATCCCAGGCTCAGATGCAGGAGATCTTTGTGCGCGAGTACCGAGAATATGCTGCTTCGGGACACAAAACTCTCAAAAACTGGGATTGGGAAAAATGACTTTTTATCCCAGCTTTTGCGTAGACATTGGATCTAATTCTGGAGCAGGGGAAGCTCGTGCGCTCTCGAACCCAAAGGTGCCTTGGACTAGGTAGAGTGGCCGGCCTTTCACCTCTTCAAAAACGCGGCCCAGATACTCTCCAATCACGCCCAGGCTAATCAACTGGATCCCGCCCAAAAACAAGGTCATCACCGCCAAAGAGGCGTAGCCGGGCACATCGGAGCCAAACAGCAAAGTACGAATGACGAGGAAAAGGCCATACAGCAGAGCCGCTAGCGAGATCGCCAAGCCCAGATAGCTCCACACCCGCAAGGGCCAAGAGCTAAAAGAGGTGATGCCTTCTATGGCTAGGTTCCACAGCCGCCAGTAGTTCCACTGGGTTTTGCCGCGAAAACGGGGGGCGCGGTCGTAAAAAATGGCCACCTGCCGGTAGCCTACCCAGGCAAAGATCCCTTTCATAAAGCGAGTGCGCTCCCGCAGTTGCTTGATGGCGTCTACCACCTGCCGATCCAACAGCCGAAAATCTCCTGTATTGCGCGGGATCCGCACCTGGCTGAGCTGGTCAATGACCCAATAAAACCCATTGGCGGTGAAGCGTTTTAGCCAGCTTTCCCCTTGGCGGCTGCGGCGCACAGCGTACACCACCTGGTAGCCCTGCCGCCACTGCTGCAGCATTTCCGGGATCAACTCTGGGGGATCCTGCAGGTCGGCATCGATGGGAACAACGGCTCTGCCCGCAGCGTAGTCCAAGCCGGCGGTAAGGGCAATTTCCTTGCCAAAACAGCGGGAGAGGTTCACCACCTTGATGCGGGGATCCTGGCGATGGAAGGCAATAAGCTTTTCCAGCGTGTCGTCCTGGCTGCCGTCGTTGACACAGATGATCTCGTAGGGGATCCCCAATGGATCCAAGGTTAGGCGCAGGCGCTCGAACAGGTGATCCAGGTTCTCCGCCTCATTTTTGCAGGGGATGACAACCGAGAGCTCAGGGGGAGCAGGCGCAGAGGACATAGGAGGATGACAGAAGAACAGGGATCCCGTAGCTGGCGATTATTCTGCCATCAGGGGGGGGGTGCTATGGGTTTGCCGACATCTCTGCCACAATCGAGCGCAGCTCGTCCTCCGAGATGCGATAGACCTCGTTACAGAACTGGCAAACCGCCTCTGCTCCCTTATCAGTACGGATCATGTCGATGAGCTCGTCCCGCCCCAACATACGCAACGCCCCCTTCACCCGGTCGGAGTTGCACTGGCAATAGAAGCGGATGGTGCGCACCTCCGGCGTGATCTTCAGATCCAGGTCGCCCAGACAAATTTGCAACAGCTCCAGCAAACCGCCGCCGTAGGCCAGCATTGGACTGAATTCCTCTACTTTGGCCAAACGGGCCTCCATCTCCGGGATCAGACTGGCTGGTGCTCCCGGCATGAGCTGCATCAACACTCCACCGGCGGCGCGCACCCGCTGGGAATCGAGGTTGACCCCCAAAAGAACTGCCGAGGGGATCTGCTCCGAGGAGGAGAGGTAGTAGCTGATATCGTCTCCCACCTCCCCTGAAACCAGTTCCACAGCACTGGTGTAAGGCTGGCCGTAGCCCAAGTCCCGCAGCACATGCAAATAGCCGTAACGCCCAACGGCCTGACCCACATCTAACTTGCTCTCAGGGGTGAGAGGAAGTTCAACGGCAGGGTTGCTCACATAGCCGCGTACCGTGCCGTCCATGCCGGCATCTACATAGATGCTGCCCAAGGGGCCATTTCCCTTCAGTTGCAGGTTGATCCGCGCCTGGCGTCGCTTCAGGTTAGCTGCCAGCAACAGGGCTGCACTCATGGCCCGCCCCAGCGCCACTGTCGCCACGTAGGAGAGCTTGTGCCGCTCCCGCGCTTCCTGGACTGCCTGGGTGGACACTAAGCCCACCACGCGGATCTTGCCTTCTGCCGCCGTAGCTCGGATCAGGTGATCCGGAAGGGAGAGGGGAGAACTCTCAGAGATGGCTTTCAAGCCTTTCCATTGCTCTGACCCAGAGGTATCCGTCATCACAACCTCAACTCACGTCTCGAAAGCAAGCCTGCAGGGATCCCCTGGCGACTTACTTCTTTCCCCGTGGGCTCGCTGCAACTTCGCTATAAGTCGGAGCCAGCCTGCACCATACCATCATAGGCGGCTTATCCCCCTGCCCACTAGCCGGCAGCTTGCTCCGCTAGTTTTTCGGCTCAAACCAATCACCTTGCCCATGCTGCCGCCCCGCCCTCCAGTTGGCAAAGTGGTGCTTCATCCTCAGTAAGGTAGGGAGAGTTTGCAATTCTTCTGCAATTTCTCCCTCTCTTGCCAGAGTGTGCCATCCTGAGGATCTAGACTGATCCAACGCGACCCCCAGCCTGTTGGCCTTACTCCCTGGGTGACTGTTCCATGTTGGATAACCTCACTGCCTATGTCTCGGAACATGCGGCCAAGCGTCGCTGGCGGGAACGTGCCTACAGCCGCTTTTTGCAGGATTGGCGACGACAAGTGGTACTGCTGCGCCGCCAACGGGCCGGTGAATTCGGCCAGCCGCTAGGGGATCCCTCCTGTGTTTTCAGCGCCCAGTCGGCTTGGTTGCGCTGTGCCGTCAACCCGCAAGGGCCCTGCCAGGGCTGCCCCCACTATTCTCCGCTTGTTCCTCCGCTGCCGGCTCGTCACCCTAATGTTCCCGGTTAGTTTGCCGCATCCAAATCTGTTCAGATGGACTTCTGCATCCTACCGTATCCCCAGGTTGCGCTGGGTTTACACTCCCACTGATGCCAAAGGAAGACCGGCGGCAAGATAAGGGATCCTATCTCCGGTCAACCTTTGCCACTCCCCCTGCCGACCGGCTGGCTAAACGCCAAGGCAACGGCATGGCTGTTTTCCCGGAGCGCTAGGGACTCTGCGCAGTTCCCCAGTTCATCAGCCCAGGGCTCTGCCCGGACCTAAGTAGGAGGCTAGCAAGCCTCTTTTCGTGTCAAAATGAAAGAACGGTAACTCCATCGGCAAAAGCGAGATTCATGGCCCTTTACCTCTCGGCAGAGCATCTTCGCGCCATCCGCCAGCATGGCGAGCAAGCCTTTCCCTACGAGGGCTGCGGTATTTTGATCGGCGAGCTCAAGGGATCGGACAAGATCGTCCATGAACTCTGGGCAGTGGCCAACACCTGGGATCAAGCCGAAAACCCCTTGGCAGACGGGGAATCCAGCCGCCGCCGCTTCTTGATCGACCCGGCGGATTTCAAGCGGGCCAACGACCATGCCATGCGCAAAGGCCTGGGGATCCTGGGCACCTACCATTCCCACCCCAACCACGCGGCTGTTCCTTCGGAGTTCGACCGGCAGCACGCTTTTCCTTGGGGCTTTTCCTGCGTGATTGTTAGCGTGCGCGAGGGCAAGGCAGAGGAGGTGGCAAGCTGGATTTTGGATAAGCAGGAGCAGCCCCAACGGGAGCCGATGCAGATTTGGGAAGACAAATCTCTGCCCTCGCTTGTGGCTCGGGCTGGCTAGAGCCTGGGCGGAGCTGACTGCTGTTTTCCCGCCAACCTTCCCTCCAAAAGTGAGGCTTATGGCTGAGAAGCTTTGGGATCCCTGTTGGGCAATGACTGTGGTGAGGGTTGTCGGAAAAAGCGGTACTCTGAACTTGATGAGGTGACACTTGGAATAGTTCAGCTCAGAACCTCAAGGTGTAGATCAACCAGATCGCTAGAACCCTTCCCCGAACTCCCATGGCAACCAAAGTCCTGATTCCCTCCCCCTTGCGTCCCTACACCGACAACCTGGAAGCTGTCGAGATCGAGGGCAACAGCGTTGGCGAAGTAATGCGCAATCTGATCGCCCGCTATGGCGAGCTAAAGCGCCACCTCTACACCGAAGACGGCAAGTTGCGCAATTTCGTCAACGTTTACCTCAACGACGAGGATGTGCGCACTTTGGCCCAAGGCGACGACACTCCTGTGGGAGAGAAAGCCACCATCAGCATCGTTCCTGCCATTGCCGGAGGGTTTTGACTATGTTGCACCTAGACACCAGCCAAGTCAGCCTCTCCCGCGAGGAGATGGAGCGGTTTTCTCGCCATTTGATCCTGCCGGAGGTGGGCCTGGAGGGGCAGAAGCGGCTGAAAGCAGGCAAGGTGCTCTGCATCGGCACAGGCGGCCTCGGCTCGCCCCTGTTGTTGTACTTGGCGGCAGCCGGCGTGGGGCGGATCGGCATCGTCGATTTCGATGTGGTGGACGTGTCGAACCTGCAGCGGCAGGTGATCCACGGCACTTCCTGGGTGGGCAAGCCCAAGGTGGAATCGGCCAAAAATCGCATCCTGGAGATCAACCCCTATTGCCAGGTGGACGTTTACAACACCGCTCTGAAGGCCCACAACGCCCTGGAGCTGTTTGCCAACTACGACGTGATCGTGGACGGTACCGATAATTTTCCCACCCGCTACCTGGTCAACGATGCCTGTGTGCTGACGGGCAAGCCCAATGTCTACGGCTCGATCTTCCGCTTTGAAGGGCAGGCGACGGTCTTCAACTACGAGGATGGGCCCAACTACCGCGATCTCTACCCCGAGCCACCCCCACCGGGGCTGGTTCCCTCCTGTGCCGAGGGGGGAGTGCTGGGGATCCTGCCCGGCATCATCGGCCTCATTCAAGCTACGGAGACTGTGAAGATCCTGTTGGGCATCGGCACGACCCTGAGCGGGCGGCTGCTGCTCTACGATGCTCTAAAAATGAGCTTCCGCGAGCTAAAGCTGCGCAAAAACCCCGCCACCCCGCCCATCACTCAACTTATCGACTACGAGCAGTTCTGCGGGATCCCGCAAGCGCAAGCTAGCCAAGCGGAGATCCCGGAGATCAGTGTGGCCGAGCTGAAGGCGCGGATGGATGCCGGCAAAGATTTTGTGTTGATCGACGTGCGCAACCCCAACGAGTGGGAGATCGGTCGGATCCCTGGCGCCCACCTGATCCCGTTGCCGCAAATCGAAAATGGTGATGGGGTGGAGCAGGTGCGCAAGCTGCTCAACGGCTCGGAGCTGATCGTCCACTGCAAGAGTGGAGTGCGCTCGGCCAAGGCCTTGAAGATCCTACAAACTGCCGGGATCGAGGGGAAAAATCTACGCGGTGGCATCCTCGCCTGGGCTGAGGCTTACGATCCCTCGATTCCCAAGTACTGAGACAACTTCCGGATCCCTGGTCCAGGATATGATGGCTCCGCTGCCCAGAACCGGCTGTGCCCAATATCTCCCTTTTGCGTCCCTTTTTCCATGAGTGCCACTTTGCCGGCAGAGACAGAAACCATCTTTCACTCCATCCCCGAAGCCCTGGAAGACCTCAAGTGTGGCCGCATGGTCATCGTGGTCGATGACGAAAATCGGGAAAACGAAGGGGATCTGATCTGTGCTGCCCAGTTTGCCACGCCAGAGGTGATCAACTTCATGGCCACCCATGGGCGGGGCCTCATTTGTCTAGCCATGCAGGGATCCCGTCTGGACGAGCTGAAGATCCCGCTGATGGTGGGGCAAAACACCGACAGCAACCAGACTGCCTTTACCGTCAGCATCGACGCCGGGCCAGAGTTAGGGGTTTCGACGGGCATTTCCGCTGCCGATCGCGCTCGGACCATCCAGGCGGCCATCCACCCCCATACGCGACCGGAAGATCTGCGTCGCCCTGGGCATGTCTTTCCGCTGCGGGCGCGGGAGGGTGGGGTACTCAAACGGGCCGGCCACACGGAAGCGGCGGTGGATCTGGCGCTGCTGGCGGGGCTGTACCCGGCAGGGGTGATCTGCGAGATCCAAAACCCGGATGGCTCGATGGCCCGCCTGCCCCAGTTGATCGACTATGCCCGCCAGCACAATCTGAAGATCATCACCATCGCCCATCTGATCGAGTACCGCCTGCGCACCGAACGGCTGGTGCATCGGGGGGCTACTGCCACCTTGCCGACGGAGTTTGGCCGGTTTCAGGTCTACGGCTACCGCGACACCCTCAACCAGGTGGAGCACCTGGCGCTGGTGAAGGGGGATCCGACCCAATTTGCCGCCGAGCCCGTCCTGGTGCGCGTGCATGTGGAATGCCCCCTGGGGGATGCGCTGGGATCCCTGCGCTGCGACTGCCGCCGCCAATTGACCGCCGCCCTGAAGATGATCGACCACCAGGGCAAGGGGGTGCTGGTGTACCTGCGCCGGCAAGAGCAGGAGCTTAGCCTCATCCGGCAAATTCAGTCCTATGCCCTGCAGGATCTGGGGCTAGCTGAAACCGCGCCGCCAGCAGCGATGGATCTGCGGGATTACGGCATTGGCGCCCAGATCCTACGCGATGTGGGGGTGCGCCAAATGCGCTTGATCAGCAACACCTCTCGCCACATCAGCGGCTTGAAAGGATTTGGCCTGGAAGTGGCCGAGCGGGTGCCCTTGCTGGTGGAAGAGCCGGATCTCAATTTGCACGTGCAGCCATCCTGTTCTCTAGAAAACGCGACCCATTCCGGCTTAAGCCTGTAGAGCGTTGTAGGGCCGGGCGGTGTGGTGGAACAGGGGCCGCGGTGCAGCCGGTTCGTCCTCGACCCCATAAGCCTTGCATCCCCAGTGCCAGAACGACCAGGAAGGACGTTTGGGCAAAGATGGAGCCATACGCGCTGGCAAGACAGAGTCCCTGGCCGTGGGGCTCAAGAGGGGCTTTGGCAAGACGGGAATGTCGGATCCCACCTGCGACCACACCTCGTAGCTCTGGGATCGCACCACCACAATGCTGATCAGGGAGCCGCGATCCATGTCGTAGCGGCAACTGTCGATGGCGTCCTGCAGCCGAGAAAAGCTGCGGTTAAAGACGTAAAAATGGCCCTGGAAGCTGATGGCTTCCCAGAAACCTTCCCGTGTCACCGCCACATGGTCGCGATCGGCGGAGGTGTAGTCGAGGATCACCATACGTGTAAAGACTGACTAGCGATGGATCAGATTAGGGTGGCTTTTACCGTATTTCCACTTAAGCACACCATTGCACAGCCCGTCATCCGCGAAATGGCCTGCTTGCAACAAGACTGACTTAAGGCGTTTTCTCGCCCTTGCTGCTCATGGGATCCCGCCCAATTCCCGTCGCAGCTCGGCCATGGCTGCTTCTCCGATGTGGGGGGCGGTGCAGACCAGGTGGGGCGTGCGGATCAGGTCGGGGCGGGCTTGGCGCACTAGGGCGCGCAGGGTGGGGTAGCTGGCCTCGTCGCAGATGAGGGTGTGGGCACGGCGGATTAGGGATCCCACCCGCTCGGCATCGGAAATCACCGCCGTCAGCACCAGCAGGTCTCCCCGCAGGCTGTGGACAATCACCTCGGCAACTTCCAGGAGGGCGGTGCTGATGCTCACCAGCCCTAGACAGGCGTGGGGAGGCAATTGGCGGATCAGGGCAATTTCGCGGGCGTAGTCAGATACCTCCACCGGGAGAACACGGGCCCCCCGCGGCTGGGCAATGGCCTCGACGGCGCTGAGAAAATAGTGGAGCGTCACCACAGTGCCGGAATGGATTTGATCCAGCACGGCGGCCAGATCCTCTAGGGGCACCAACTGCACCCGGATGCCCAAAGTCTGTTGGATTTGTTGGGCCATCAGTTGTCCTGTGCCCAGATCCCGATTGGGCACGCACACCAGCACTTGGGCACTGCAGCGCAACCGCCAGTCGATCTCCGCCAGCAGCAGATCCCGCACCTGCTCCAGAGAAAAGCCCTGTTGCTGAAGCTGATCGATGCCCTGGCGCACCTGCTGCAGGGCTTGTTGGGATCGATCCAGGTTTTCGCCCAGACTACAAGAAGAGCGGTTAACCGCCTGGCGGGCGGAGCCGCTGACGTAAATGCCAGATCCAGCGCGCGTTTCCACCAGACCCATGGCCTCCAGTTGGTGGTAAACCTTGTGGATGGTGTTGCGGTGCAGGCCCGTTTGCATGGCCAATTGACGGGTGCTGGGCAGGCGATAGCCGGGAGGAAATTGCCCGCAGGCAATGCCAAAACAGAGCAAGTTGAAGAGCTGGACAGAGCCAGGGATCCTGCTCTCCGGCTGAATAGAAATGCGCATCATGACGCACTTTTCTCCATGAACTACCCCACCGCGTAGGCGGATGGGGTTTTTAGTAGCCCTGAAGCTCGCTCACAAGAACTCCGTCCCGCTAACGCGAGTGGCAGCGTTAAAATCTCCATCCCCTTCCCAACCACAAGCCGGGTTGACACAGCGAAAACGCTTCCCTTCCCGCTGACCAAGCCACAAGCACCGGTGACAGGTCTGCGAAGTGTAGGCAGGCGGAACCACCACAACCTTGACTCCTGCTCTTACTGCCTTGTAGCGCACAAACTGCCTCAACGGGTAGAACGCCCAACTATTCGACCGCCGCTGCTCTGGCTTGCTGCGCAGCTGCTGGTTGACACGCTCCCGCCCGCGTCAGCGGGCCAGAGACCTCATCCCAGCCAAGTCTTCCAGGGCAATGGTGCTACAGGCAGCTTTGGCCCTAGAAACAATGGCTTTGAAGATGCAGTAATTCACCCAAGCTTGAAAGCGTCTCTTCCTACCAGACAGCCGTTGCAGCAGTTGACGGCACCTGGGCCGAGAACTATGTGTGCCCTGACTGGCTTTACGCTGGAGAACCGCCCTCAACTGGGAGTAGGGGTCTTTTTCCTGGTTCAACTGCTGTCCATTCCAGTTGTCACCCTCTGCTCGCGTCAGCGGGACGGAATCCTTATGTGTGGGCAATATCTGTCCTGCCCAAGTCTACACCGATGACCTTGCCGGTGTTTTGGGGTTCCGGCACCTCAGATTCCACGCCAATCTGGATGGAGTAGGAACCATCTTGGCGTTTGACCAACGTGGCTACTTTGAGATGAGAACCTGTCAACATGCCACGCTGATAGTTACCACTCGCGCCAGCGAGCCGGAGCCTTGGTTGCATCCAGCTTTGTGGCTTGCGACGCAGACACCTTGAGCTTGCAAGAGATAGTCAGAACTTGGGTCATGCTGAGTATGTTAGGCACTATCCTTCCTCGCCGTATAGACGGTGGGGTATCCCGCGCATTCAGATGACGCAAATGCAAGGCAACAGCGAGTGCGAAAGTCTAACCCGAGGAAGGCCGGGCACCCCTCCCAGTTTCTCCCAGCCGAAGCCCAACTCCGCCCCGCAGCCAGGACTAAGTGGCTGTTGGGATCCCGGCCTCTATCCGGCTCAGGGCTAAGCTCATTTTGTCCAGCCACTGCAAAAGGTTCTCCAGTTGCTGCGCCGCAGGCACCATCCCCAGGCCCCGCACCGTCACCTTGCCCGGCTGGTAAACAAAGCGAGGCTGTAGGTGAGTGGGCAGCGCTTCCTTGAGGCGGTTCCAGGCGGGCTCCTCCATGGGAGTTTCCAAAAGGACATGCTCCTTGGCCGGCCTGATACGGGAAAAGCCCAGCCTGCGGGCCAAAATCTTCAGCTCCATCACCCGCAGCAGCTCCTGAGTAGGCCTGGGCAGGGGGCCAAAGCGATCCTGCCATTCCTGGGCAATTTGCAACAGCTCGACCCGAGAGCCGGCAGCAGCCAATTGGCGATAGGCCTGCATCTTTTGATCTTCGTCGGGGATATAGCTTTGCGGGATCATGGCGGTGACATTGAGGTCGATTTGCGTATCTTCCACCTGCGGGATCTCTTGGCCACGAATTTCGCGAATGGCCTCTTGCAGCATCTCCAAATAAAGATCGAAGCCCACAGCATTGACCTGCCCCGATTGCTGCGTGCCCAACAGGTTGCCAATGCCGCGAATCTCCATATCCCGCATCGCCAATTGATACCCAGATCCCAGTTGGGTAAATTCCTGAATGGCCTGCAGGCGTTTGCGGGCCTCTTCGGTGAGGATGCCATCTTCTCGGTAGAACAGCCAAGCATGGGCTTGGATCCCAGCCCGGCCCACCCGCCCTCGCAATTGGTAAAGCTGAGCCAGCCCAAACTCCTGGGCATTTTCGATCAAAATGGTGTTGACACGGGGAATATCCAAACCCGACTCAATAATGGTGGTGCAGACCAGGATATCGATTTCCCCGTTGTTAAAAGCCAGCATCGTCGCTTCCAGCTCTCCTTCCGGCATTTGCCCATGGGCAATGGCAATGCGGGCGCCGGGCACCCACTCCCGCAATTTGGCACTGGTCTCTTCGATCCCTTCAATGCGGTTGACAACATAAAAGACTTGCCCGCCGCGATCCAACTCTTGGCGGATAGCCGTGCGAATGACCTCAGGATTGTAGGGGGAGAGGTGAGTTTTAATCGGGCGCCGCGAGGGCGGGGGAGTTTGGATCAAGCTCATTTCCCTCAACCCCGACAAGGCCATATACAGCGTGCGGGGAATAGGAGTAGCCGTAAGGGTGAGCACATCCACCTGGGTTTTGAGGAGTTTAATTTTCTCTTTTTGGTTGACACCAAAGCGCTGTTCTTCGTCAATGACCAAAAGGCCCAAATCGCGAAACTGTACATCCTTGCCTAAAAGCTGGTGGGTGCCCACAATGACATCCAGTTCACCACTTTTGAGGCGGGCCAGGATCTCTTTTTTCTCGTCGGGAGTGCGGAAGCGGTTGAGTAAGCCCACTTGAATGGGATAGGGGGCAAAGCGCTCTTTGAGAGTGTGGTAGTGCTGCTGGGTGAGAATGGTGGTTGGCGCCAAAAGAGCTACTTGTTTGCCGGCGGTTACGGCTTTAAAAATGGCACGGATAGCCACTTCCGTTTTGCCAAACCCCACATCCCCGCACAGCAGCCGATCCATGGGGCGGGGAGACTCCATATCCCGCTTGATCTCCTGGACGGCGCGAATTTGATCCGGTGTCAGAGGATAGGGAAAAGAGTCTTCCAGCTCCTGTTGCCAAGGAGAATCGGGCGGGAAGGCATAGCCCTCCTGTTGGGCACGCTTGGCATAGAGTTCCAACAGGTCAAGGGCCACTTTTTGCAGGCTCTTTTTAACTTTTTGCTTGGTCTTTTCCCAGGTGCTGCCTGACATTTTGTGCAGCGCGGGGGGGCCATCACCGCTAGCCCGGTAGCGGGAGAGGGAGTTGACCTGGTCGGCAGCCACCCGCAGCAGGCCATCGCTGTATTGAATGACCAGATATTCTCGGGTTTCGCCGCCGATGGTGAGGCTTTCCAGCCGCAGGAACTGGCCAATGCCATGGGCCCTGTGAACAACAAAATCCCCCGGCTTGAGCAGGTTGGGATCCACCTGGCGGGAGCTGGCCTGGCGGCGCTTGCGCACATAGGTGGGGCTGGCCAGGCTGTGCTGGCCGAAAAACTCGCGGTCGGTCAGCACCACCCACCCCAGCGTGGGCAGGAGAAACCCCTCCAGATCCGCTAGGCCGGAGTACTTCAGGGCCACCGGCGTGTAGGACTGGAGCTGGCGCTCGATAGTCGGAAAATCTTTGGGGTTGGGCACGTACTGGGCCGGGCAGTCGTGTTCCTGCAGCAGAGCCACGGTGCGGGAGGGCTGGGCGGAGAGGATCCACACCTGCAAGTGTTGCTTGCGGTACTCGCGCAGGGTTTTGGCCAGGGATCCAAACTGGTGGGGAGTGGCAGGGACAGGCCGGCTTTTGAGGTCGAGGACAGCTTCCCCCTCGCCAGCAGGGGCAAAGGCACGGGCCAACAGGCGGGGGAAGGGATCCCACTCAGCGGCCTCAAGATCAAAGGGGCGGTGGAAGGGCACTAGAGCCGGCTCAGCAGCCTGGGCCAGCTGCCACTGCTCCTCGGCGTGGGCTAGCCACTGCCGGCTGTGGGCCTGGCACTGCTCCGGCTCGTCGATCAGGATCAAGGTATTGGGATCCAAGTAGCTCAGCAGGTTGGCCGGTGGATCGTAGAGCAGGCCGAGAAAACGGCGCAGGCCTTCTGGGGGAGGCGATCCCTGCTGCCGCAGGGCGGGGGAGAGCTGCTCCATCTTTTCCTGCAGCGCTGGCCAGAGCATGGGCCCATAGCCGGTGGGGGTCAGCCAGACAGAAGGGATCCCATCTTGGGAGCGCTGGCTTACCGGGTCGAACTCCCGCAGCCGTTCCAGCTCATTGCCAAACCACTCCAGGCGCACCGGCCACTCGCAGGCCACCGGGAAAATGTCGAGAATATCGCCCCTTTGGCTCCACTGCCCCTCGCTTTCCACCAGGCTTACCCGCTGGTAGCCCAGCCGGGCCAACTGCTGCCCCAACTGCTGCGGCGACAGCTCCAGGCCAGGTTCCAGCTTGAGGCAGAAGGCCTGAAACACCTCTGGGGGGGGAAGATGGGGTTGCAGGGCCCGCTCCGTGGCCACAACGGCCATGCCCTTTCTGCCCTGGAGACAATCGGCCAGCACCTGCAATTGTCCCCACACCAGCTCCGGCTCCAGGTCAAACGGCTCATAGGGGGAAGCCTCAGAAGTGGGATAAAGGTACACGCTCTCCCAGCCCATGCCCTCCAGTTGCGCCGTCCAGCGGCCTGCTTCTTCCAAAGTGGCAGTCACCACCAGCAGGGATCTCCCCTCCTGCTGGGCCAAAGCCGAGGCCATCAACCCCTTGGCGATCCGCCCTGCCCCTTGAATGGCTGCCTGTCGCCGCGATCTCAAGCGGGCGGCCAACTCTTGTACCAAGCCGGATTGGGCGAGAAAGCGCACCAGCGGGACAAACGACATCTTCCACCCCCCACTGCCAACTGGGATCTCCAACAAGCCGGGATCCCAATTCTGGCAGGCCCTGAGGAAAATTTGCATGGCGTTATCCCCGCCCCTCAACGGGCCATTTCGGGATTGCGGATCCCCAGGCTGCCGAGTTCGCAACCCTCTTTATCCTGTAGTCTGCTTTACACGAAGAAAACCCCTTCTCTCAGGATCCTAAAGTTAACCTTTAGAGTCGAGCAGCCCATCGCTGATCCTGGTCAAGATGCAATCCTAGGAGGAACAAAAAAGATAGCCTTCCCGACCTCATCCAAATGGGTACGGATGTCTGCAGCGAACATACCTAGAGGCGTGCCTGCACAAACTGCAGCAGAGAGGGTTGGGAAAAGTTGAGTTTATCCATCCAAACTGGGTGCCAATCATGTTTCTAGACACCGTCGCGCTTTCTCGACTACAGTTTGCCCTCACGGCCATTTTCCATATGCTATGGCCGGTTTTAACAACGGGACTGGCTATTTATCTTGTTGTTATAGAGGGCCTTTGGCTGAAAACTCGCAATCTAGATTACTATCGCCACGCTCGTTTCTGGTCAAAGATCTATGTGTTGAACTTTGGTATCGGCGTGGCCTCAGGGTTGCCGATGGCCTTTCAATTTGGCATGAACTGGGCCCCTTTTTCTGAGGCGGTGGGCGACTTCTTTGGAACCGTTCTTGGGTTTGAGGGCACGATGGCCTTTATGCTGGAGGCCAGCTTTTTGGGGATCATGCTCTTTGGCTGGGAGCGGGTGCCGCCGGTGATTCACTGGATCTCGACAATCCTGGTGGCCTTCGGCGCCAACCTCTCTACCTTTTGGATCCTGACGGCCAACTCTTGGCTACAGACGCCGGCAGGGGGAGTATTTGTCAATGGAAAGTTTGTGGTGCGCGACTACCTGCAAGCCATTGTCAATCCCTTCATGGTTAATAGCTTTCTGCACATGTTTTTTGCCACTTTGGAGACCTCTTTGTTTGTAATTGGTGGCATCAGCGCCTGGTACATTCTCAAGCGGCGGCACAGCGAGTTTTTTTCCCGTTCCCTCAAAGTGGTCTTGGCAATGGCTCTGGTGGTGGCCCCTTTGCAGGTGTTTATCGGCCACTTGAGCGCGGAGCAAGTGTATCGCTATCAACCGGCCAAGCTGGCGGCCATGGAGGCCCAGTGGGAGACGATCCCTGCCGGCGAACGAGCCGATTGGAGCCTGCTAGCCCTGCCCAACGACCGAGAAGAGCGCAACGAGTGGGAGGTGAAGATCCCCGGTGCGCTGGGCTATCTGCTGGAGTTTAAGCCCAGGCTGGATCGACCGGTGCAGGGCCTGAAAGCTTGGGATCCCCAAAATCGTCCTCACATGATTGGCCTCATCTACTACTCCTTTAGGACAATGGTGGCCATTGGTCTGTTTCTGGCCGGGCTTGTGGGGGTTACCTTGATCCAATGGTTGAGGGGCAAGCTGTCCGCGGAGGCCCTCTCCCAGCAGAAGTGGCTGATGTGGGCCTGGGTCTTTGCTGGCCCCCTAGGATACATTGCCGTCGAGGCTGGCTGGATTGTCCGCTGTGTTGGCCGGCAGCCCTGGATTGTGTATGGACAACTGCGCACCGCGGAATCCGTTTCGCCGCTGCCGCCGGGAGAGGTGCTGTTTTCTTTGGTCGGCCTGACTGCTTTGTATACGGTGTTTTTCGTGGCTGCCCTTTACTTTGGCAGCCGCATCATCCGCAGAGGGCCTGACCTGGAGCTGCCTGCCCCCGTTCCGGCAACCCAGCCGGTGATCGTGATCGAGCCTGCCCGCCACGAGCCGGATCGCCGTCCTGCAGAAGCTCGCTAGCACCGGTGCAGCCCTAACAGAACCCAGACAACACCGCAGGCTCCTCATCCAACAGCAGCCAAGCCACTTGTCGATTTCCAACTCCCCTCTCCCAGAGGGAGAGGGGTTGGGGGTGAGGGGGATCATGTCTCGAACTGGTCGGAAATAAACTACAGAGAACGACGATGGAATCTTTCGAGCCTTTACAGCAGTTTTTACCGCAAGTCTGGTTTTTTATCCTCGGTCTCTTTCTCTTCCTTTATGTTCTGCTAGATGGATTTGACTTGGGGGTTGGCATCCTCTCCCTGACGGCTTCTAGCGAGACCCGCCGCAGCATTCTCATGACCAGCCTGGGCAATGTCTGGGATGCCAACGAGACCTGGCTGGTGTTGATGGGGGGATCCTTATTTGGAGCCTTTCCCCTTGCCTACGCCACCATTCTCAACGCTCTCTACATTCCGCTGGTGATCATGGTGGTGGGCCTGATCTTGCGGGCTGTCTCTTTCGAGTTTCGGGAGAACGCCGACAACAAGCTGGTGTGGAACCTCGCCTTCGGGGTGGGCAGCTTTTTGGCGGCCTTGGGCCAGGGGTTTGCCTTGGGCAGTGTCTTCGAAGGGATCCGCGTCGACGAAGCCGGCCACTTTGCCGGCAGCCCTTGGGATTGGCTGACCTGGCGCACAGTGTTGGTGGCTCTTACCTTGATCCAGGGCTACGTGTTAATCGGCTCGGCCTATCTGATCGTTAAGACCACCGGCGAGCTGCAGAAAACCTACTACAAGACAGCAACCATTGCCACCTGGACAACGTTGCTGGGGGCAGTGTTTATCACCATCAGCACCCCCATCATGTCGGAGCAGGCGCGCGCTCAGCTTTTCTCGCCTCCTCTTTTCTATATCTTTGCTGCCATCCCCGTTTTGGGACTTTTGTTGGTGGCTCTGTTGCTGCGCAGCCTGCGGCGGCGAGAAGAAAATAGCGTTTTGGTTTACACTTTTTTAATCTTTGCCCTTTCTTTTATCGGCCTGGGGTTTATGGTTTTCCCCAACATTATTCCTCCCAGCGTCACCATCTACGAGGCGGCAGCTTCTCCCAGTTCACTGGTGTTTATGCTCACCTTTATTGGCTTTTTGATCCCGGTTATTTTGTCCTACAACATCTACAACTATGTGGTGTTCCGGGGCAAGATCGTGGTGCAGGAAGCAACGCCAGAAGAGGCCAAAGTTTCGGAGGCAGCTTAAACCCAAAGCAAAAAGTCTCAACTTAATTAATTAAATCAAGACCCCGCCGAGCGTTTTGCCAGGCGGGGTACATTTGCAAGCAAAACAGGGTTAACCTTGAGGGGGCCATCGGATGGGTGGCATGGCCACTCCTTAAGAAGCGCTGCTCTCTTTGGGTAGGAAGAGCAATTCCTCTAGCAGATTTGGCCTTTTCACTCCCGCTTCAGCCACTGCCGGATCTGCTCGGCAGCCATATCGCGACCTCCCAAACCAAAAGCCAAAGCCACAGCCACGGCAATCGCGCCCAGCACTAGGCCAAAAGCTAGCACCACAATGTCGGTGGCTACACCCATCTGTTGTAAGGCCATGGCGCCGACGAAAACCAAGATGGCCACCCGCGCCGCCTGCGCCAGCACGCCTGCAGAGGGGTTGCCCAAGCTCTTGATCATGGAATGGGCCAAATTGGCCAGGTAAAGGCCGATCCCGAACACCAAGGCGCCGATGAGCACCCGCCCAGAAATCAGCAACAGCCCCTCTACGATGTCGGTTAAAGCAGCAAACTGCAACAGCTCCACCGCCGGCACCGCCCCGAACAAGACCACGCCCACCCAGACCACCAGGCCGGCAATTTCAGAGGGGGTGCGCCGCTTCACCAACTCCCCTTCAGCGGCAGGCGCTTCAGGAGCAGGGGCCAAGGGCAAGCCCAGGCCAGCAGCCAAGCGGTCGAAGCCCACCGCCTGCAGCAACTGGGTCACCAAGCCCGCCAAAAACTGCCCCAGCCAGTAAAAGACGGCCAGAATCAGAGCCGATCCTGCCATTCGGGGAATGGCCCGCAACACCTGCTCCAGCATCGCCACCGCCGGATCCGAGATGGCCCGGATTTCCAGAGCATTGAGAGCCGCAATCACCGCCGGGATCAACACCAAGATGTAGGCCACCGTCCCGACAATCTGGGCCAACTGGGGAATGCCAAAGCGGGCCCCCAAGCGGTTGGCTCCTGCTGCCGCCAGCAAATTCGAGATGAGGCCGCGCACAATGCGGGCCAAAAACCAACCCACCCCACCGATGATGAGCGCTCCCAAAATGCGCGGCACCATCGATAGGATTTGATCCAGCAGGTTTTGCACCGGCTGCAGCGGCCCCCGCAGGTTCAGCGTATCCAGAATGAGCGGCAAAAAGAACAGCAGAACCAACCAGTAGAGAGCGTCACCCAGAGCTTCATTTAAGAGAAATGGGGTGACCTCAGCCCCCCCCTCTGACTTGGCAGCCGTTCCTTCTGTACCCACCTCACCGGCAGCGCTCTCCTGTTGGAGAGGCTGAGCCAGCCGCTCGTCCAAGTTAAAGCGCCGCAGCCCCCGAATGACCGCTAGGCGGGCAACCGTGGCCACCGTCCAGCCCACCACCAGCAGCACCAGGGCTCCACCCAGCCGCGGCAGATAGACAAAGATTTCGCCTAAAAACCGATTGAGCGGATCGGAGACGGCCTGGAGCTGTAGGGCATTCAGCACCGCCACCAACACAAAAGCCAGGATGATCCAGTAAACAGCAGCGGCCACCCAACGCTCCGTTTGCGGCAGCTTCTCCCCAGGCTTTTGGCCCATAATCCAAGCAGCCAGGCGGTTATCGAGCTGCGTCCGCTTGAGCAGCCCCCGAACGCCGAAGGCCACCGCCGTGGCCACGAACCAACCCAGAATTAGGATGAAAACCGCCGCCAGCAGATTGGGCATAAAATCGACAAGCCTGGACCAAAGATTGACAAAAAAAGAGACAGTCTCATCTCTAAAAGTGTTTACAGGGGTGTCCATAATTACCCTCACAGCCTGAAATGCTCAGGATGGACAAATGATAAAAGTAGGTTAGCCTGAAGTGCTTCCTTGGGCAAGCTGGGTTTGTCTGGGAGAAAGCCTCAAATGTCAAAAGAAACGGCGGGTCTTGAAACAAAGCTTTACATCTATCCATGGGTGGCAAGGGTTGAGCCAAGCTGCAGGGGTGCTGCCCAAGAAAATTTAAGGTTTAGGTGTATAGGGGAAAACTTTTGCAGTTCTTTAGTGTTGGTTTTTCCTAAGCTTAAATCGGTTTCTTCCAATACACCAGCCCATCTTCTCCGTTGTTGTAATAGCCCTTGCGGCGTCCCAGCAATTGAAACCCTGCCGATTCATAGAGGTGGATGGCGGCGTGGTTGGAAGCCCTCACTTCCAACGTGGCCCAGCGACAGCCTGCTGCCCTAGCTTGGTCTAGGAGCGCTTCTAGGATCCTGCGGCCCAAGCCTTGTCGCCGGTGACCGGGATCCACCGCCAGCGAGATGATGTGGCCTTCTTCTTCGATGCGCCAGAGGATGCCAAAGCCCACCAGCGCTGGTGCTGTTTGCGTCGGCGTCGCGAGGTCTGGGGAGGGAAGGGAGAACTCTGTTCGGCCCGAGCCACAGGAAGCGCCAACGGCAACCGGTTCCGCCACAACCCCAATCACCGTGCTGGTGGGCCGTTCCAGCTCTGCGCGATACCCCTGTTCCCCCCAGTGTCCGCCGTAGCAGCGTCGATCTAGCTCCAGCAATTGGGGCAGGGCGGTGATGTCGAGCACCTGCAGCCGATAACTCGTACCGCTCATGGTGGTCTAGTCCCGCAATTCGCAGAACTCCGATAGCAACAACTGCCCAAAGGGATCGTCATCCGGGGCGGCGTAGGGCAGGGCTCGGCGGCTAAGGCTCAAGATCTGGCCCCCCGATTGGGGATGGGGCTTGAGCTCGTAGTCGATCCCTTCTTGGAAGCCGGCCTCTTGTAGGTAATCTTGGGCGGCTTTGAGGATCCCTGCTCGCAGTTGGGCTTTGACGGCAGGGGCCATGAGGTGGCGAACAAACCAGCGGGCGCTGTCGGGATCCACCTCAGCAAGGTATTGGAGAGCGGGGGTCAACACCGCGGAGCGCTCTTGGGGAGAGAGTCCGTTGACCTGCTGCGCCACCGCCGGCACATCCCGCCGTTGCAGGGCCGCGATCAGGGCTTGGATGGCAGGAGAAAAGGTGGGATCCATGGCTGGGGATACCAGAGGGCTTCGAGGGTATGGACAAGGTCTGCCGCTTCCGCAGGAGAAGGAGGATGGGGTAGACAGACCGTGACATGGCCCAGCTTGCGCCCGGGGCGGGCAGGGGTTTTGTGGTACCAGTGCAGCGTGGCATTGGGGATCCCCGCCAGGCGCTGCCGCTTTTGGGCATAGTCACTGCTGGAGTGCTCATAACCCAAGAGGTTCACCATCACTGCTCCCCCACACTTGAGAGAGGGATCCCCCAAGGGGAGGCCGAGGATAGCGCGCAGATGTTGCTCAAATTGCGAGGTGTGGCAGGCTTCCAGGGTGTAGTGGCCGGAGTTGTGAACCCGCGGTGAGATCTCGTTGATCCAGATCCCGGCCTTGGGGTGGGGCGGCGGCACCCAGAAGAGCTCGATGGCGAACACACCCACCGCGTTCAACTTGTCCATCACCTTGACCGCCAGGTCGCGAATCTCGGCCTCGACAGTCGGGGGAATGCGGGCGGGCGCCAGCACATAGCGGCAGACCTGCTCGATCTGCACAGTTTCCACCACCGGGTAGAGTTGGATCTCCCCCGCCAGCCCGCGGGCCACGATCACCGCCAGCTCCCGCTCAAACGGGATCCACTCTTCCAGCAGCAGCGGGATCCCGGCATACTCGGCCAGGGCCTGTTGCAAGGTTGCTCGGTCGGGCAGGATGCGGGTGCCCTGGCCATCGTAGCCCTGCCGCCGCCGCTTGAGCACCACCGGAAAGCCCAACCCAGATAGGTCTGCCGTCTCCGCAGGGCAAAAGGCCGGCACCGGCACCCCCAACTCCGCCAAGAACTGCCGTTGGTGCAACTTGTCCAGCAGCGGCTCTAGGGTGCTCAGGCGAGGGCGAAAGCGGGATCCCTGCGGATCCAACTTGCGCAGCTCCGGCAGCGGGATGAACTCGTTCTCAAAAGTTACCACCGGGCAGCGTTGCAGCAACTGGGCTGTGGCCTGAGTGTCTGTCACAGCACCCCAGACCACACCGTCGGCTACTGCCACCGCCGGATCGGTGGGGGCAGCGGCCTGCACGATCAGCGGGATCCCCAAGGGGCGGGCCGCCAAAGCCAACATCTGCGCCAACTGCCCGCCGCCGATCACCCCCACCGGTTGGAAGCTCTGGGTTTTTGGGGATACCTGGGGTTCCACCACTGTCTCGCTATACTGACAGGTGTGCTGCTATCTGTTGCATCTTGGATCCAGAAATCATTATGGGATCCCTTGCCCTCGAGCGCTAGGAGCAAAACAGTGCAATCCCCTCAACCCTCTGAGCTCAGAGCTTTGATTGACCGGGCCTTGGCAGATAAGGTCCTAACCCGCGCTGAACAACAGCAGATCCTCAATGCCGTCATGGCTGATCAAGAGATTTCCCCAGAAGAGCACGAGCTGCTGGAATTGGTTGTGGAGCGCCTCAGCAGCGGCGAGATCCAAGCTGTGGATTGAGCCCCATCCCCAGGTTCTCCTCAACGTAAGGC
>NZ_JANSIR010000076.1:7326-10203 GCF_047462155.1 Synechococcus sp. OH2 | reverse complement strand
GGCGCTATCCCTCCCCACCCGGGTGGGGAATCCCGCGCCTTACGTTGACCCCTCGGTTTTGGTTGCCGCCCTATGATGACCCGAACTCCTCTTCGCTCTGTTGGCTCCAGCTTGGCCCCCAGCCCTCTCTGGTACAAAGACGCGGTGATCTACGAAGTGCCGGTGCGGGCCTTTGCCGATAGCGATGGCGATGGCGTGGGCGACTTCCAGGGCCTGACGGAAAAGCTGGACTACCTGCAAGATCTCGGCATCACGGCCATCTGGCTGTTGCCCTTTTTCCCATCCCCCCTGCGGGATGATGGCTATGATGTTTCTGATTTTACCAACGTTAACCCCACCCTGGGCACCCTAGAGGACTTTAAAATCTTTCTAGATGCCGCCCACCAACGCGGGATCCGCGTCATCATCGAGCTCATCCTCAACCACACCTCCGATCAGCATCCCTGGTTTCAGCGGGCTCGGCGCGCCGCCCCCGGCACGCCTGAGCGGGATTTCTACGTTTGGAGCGACACCCCCGAAAAGTACAAAGAGGCCCGCATCATCTTTCAAGACTTTGAAACTTCCAACTGGGCCTGGGATCCGGTGGCCAAGGCCTACTACTGGCATCGCTTCTACTCCCACCAGCCGGATCTCAACTACGACAACCCTGCCGTGCAGAAGGCCATCTTCGAGGTGGTGGACTTTTGGCTGAGCATGGGGGTGGACGGCCTGCGGTTGGACGCGGTGCCCTATCTGTACGAGCGGGAGGGCACCAACTGCGAGAACCTGCCGGAAACCCACGCCTTCCTCAAGGCCCTACGCAAATACATTGACGAAAGATATCCCAACCGTATGCTGCTGGCGGAGGCCAACCAGTGGCCGGAAGATGCTGTGGCCTACTTCGGCGACGGAGACGAGTGCCACATGGACTTCCACTTCCCCCTGATGCCACGGCTCTTTATGGCCATCCAGATGGAGGATCGCTTCCCCATCATCGACATCCTGCAGCAGACTCCCCCCATCCCCGAAACCTGCCAGTGGGCTATTTTCTTGCGCAACCACGACGAGCTCACCCTGGAGATGGTTACCGACGAAGAGCGGGACTACATGTACCAGGTCTACGCCAAGGATCCCAACGCGCGGGTCAACCTGGGCATCCGTCGCCGCCTGGCCCCGCTGCTGGGCAACAGCCGCCGCCGCATCGAGCTGATGAACAGCCTGCTGTTTTCTCTGCCCGGCACGCCGGTGATCTACTACGGCGACGAAATCGGCATGGGGGACAACATCTACCTGGGGGATCGCAACAGCGTGCGCACGCCGATGCAGTGGAGCGCCGACCGCAATGCCGGCTTTTCTCGCGCCAACCCGCAGAAGCTCTACCTGCCCATCGTCATCGATGCCGAGTACCACTACGAAACCGTCAACGTGGAAGCGCAGCGGAACAACCCCTATTCCCTGTGGTGGACGATGAAACGGATGATTGCGGTGCGCAAGCGCTTCCAAGCTTTTGGCCGCGGCTCTTTTGAGCTGCTGCACCCGGAAAACCGCAAGGTGCTGGCCTTTATGCGAGCCTACGGCGACGAGCGCATCCTGGTGGTGGCTAACCTCTCCCGCTACGCGCAGTTTGTGGAGCTGGACTTAGCCCACTGGGAGGGGCTGATCCCGGTAGAGATCTTCGGGCGCACGCCGTTTCCTCCCATCGGTCAACTGCCCTATTTCCTGACCCTGGGCCCCCACTCCTTCTACTGGTTTTCCCTCGAGCCACAGCGACCAACGGAGCGGATCCACCCCAGTCACAGCAAACCGGAAGAGTCGGATCGCCTGCCCACCCTGATCGCCCCCACGTGGGAAAGCCTCTTTCAAGGGGAAATCCAAGAGCGGCTGGAGGCGGTCTTGGGCGACTACCTCTACCGCTGCCGTTGGTTCGGCTCCAAAGCCCGCCAAATTCAGTCGGCCCAGATCTTGGATGCCATTCCTTGTAATCGGGAAGGGGATCCCCCCTTTCGGGGCCAGATTTTGCTCTTGCAAGTCGAGTTTACCGAGGGGGAAGCAGAACTCTACTCTCTCCCCGTGGGCTACACCACCCAAGAGGCGGCCCTGCACCTGCGCGTAGAGACACCCCAGGCAGTCATCCTCCCTGTGCAGGTGGCCGGGGATCCGCCGGGCGTGCTTTTCGACGCGCTGGCCGATAAAACCTTTTTGTCGTTGCTGCTGCAGATCATCGCCCAGCAGGGCCGCCTGCGCCACTCCTCAGGGGAGCTGTGGGCCACCACCTTTGCTCCCTTTGAGTACGACCTCGGCCTTGAACCCCGCATCCTCAAGGCGGAGCAGAGCAACACCTCGGTGGTCTACGGCAATCAGTACATCCTCAAGTTCTATCGCAAGGTGGCCGAGGGGGTGAATCCAGAGCTAGAGATCGGCCGCTACCTGCTGGAGCACCATCCCCAGGTGCGGGTGCCGCGGCTGTTGGGATCCCTGGAATATCGCCGCCGCCGTGGGGCGCGGGGCTTTGATCCCAGCGATCAGCCCATCACGTTAGCCATTTTGCAGGAGTACATCCCCAACGAGGGGGATGCCTGGCACTACACGCTGGACAGCCTGGGGCAGTTTTTCGAGACGGTGCTGGTTCACTACCTAGAGGTGGATCCCGTGCCCGTTCCGCAGGGATCCTTCTTGGAGCTGTCTCAACTCCCCTTGCCGGAGCTGGCCTACGCCACCATTGGCAGCTACCTGGAGTCGGTGCGGATCTTGGCCAAGCGCACCGCCGAGCTGCACCTTGCTCTGGCTGCCGACACCGAAAACAAAGACTTTGCCCCCGAGCCCTTCTCCAGTCTCTACCAACGCTCCATCTATCAATCCATGCGCAATTTGGTGGGGCAGGTGTTTCCGCTGCTGAAC
>NZ_JANSIR010000076.1:6445-7153 GCF_047462155.1 Synechococcus sp. OH2 | reverse complement strand
TCATGAGCCGCTTCCGCCTCATCCTGGAGCGGAAGATCACGGCTTTGCGCACTCGCTGCCATGGGGATTACCACTTGGGCCAGGTGCTGTTTACCGGCAAGGACTTTGTCATCATCGACTTTGAAGGGGAGCCGGCCCGCTCCCTGGGAGAACGCCGCCTCAAACGCTGCCCCCTGCGGGATGTGGCAGGGATGCTGCGCTCTTTCCACTACGCCGTTCACACCGGCTTGCGCCAGCAACTGGAAAGCGGCCTGGTCTGCGGGGACAAGTGTCCCGACATGCTGCGCTGGGCCCAGTTTTGGCACCGCTGGGTTTGTGCTGCTTTCTTGGCCGAGTATCTCCAGGTGGCTTCCCAAGGGGCTTTTCTGCCCCGCAGCCCGCAGGAGCTGGAAGTGCTGCTAGAGGCCTATCTGCTGGAGAAGGCCATCTACGAGCTGGGCTACGAGCTCAACCACCGTCCCGAGCAGGTGGAGATCCCGCTGCGGGGGATCCTGCAGTTGCTGGGCATTTCCACCCAGGTTTGAGGGATCCCGGATGTGCGGACGGTTTAGCCTGGCGGTTGCTCCCGAACGGCTGCAGCAGCATTTTCAACTCGAGAGGGGGGCAGTGGCGGCGCTCCAGCCCCGCTACAACATTGCCCCTGCTCAGCCGCTGCTGGCGGTGGTGGCCTCAAGGGGGCTGGGATCCCTTCAGCGCCAAGCCACTCAG
>NZ_JANSIR010000076.1:3954-6254 GCF_047462155.1 Synechococcus sp. OH2 | reverse complement strand
ACCCTCTTTCCGCCAGGCCTTTTGCCGCCGCCGCTGCCTGATCCCGGCAGATGGCTTCTACGAGTGGGCCGACCAGGGCACGGCCAAGCGACAGCCCTACTGGTTTTACCTGCTGGATCGACCGGTGTTTGCCTTTGCCGGCATTTGGGAGCGCTGGCGCAGCCCACAAGGGGTGGAGAGAGAAACTTGCGCCATCCTCAACACGCCAGCCAATCGGCTAATGGGGCTTTTCCACGAGCGGATGCCGGCCATTTTGCTAGAAGACGATTACGACCTCTGGCTGGATCCGCAGGTGCGGGATCCGGCGCGGCTCCTGCCCTTGCTTCGCCCCTACCCGGCAGAGGCCATGGCCGCCTACCCCGTCAGCACCCATGTCAACAACCCTCGCCACGAGGATCCCACATGCCGGGCTCCCATCGGAGAAGCGGTGCAGGGATCCAACCTCAGCGAGCCCGCTGGTAGCGCATCCCTGGCAGTTGCACCAGCCAGACCTCCAGTTCCATAAGCAGCAGGGTGCTGGAGAGGGTGGCAATGTCCATCTGGGTGGCCTGAGCCAGGGCATCGAGGCTGAGGATGTCGTTGCCCAGGAGCTGCCAGAGAAGCTGCTGCTGCGGATCCCTGGGGCCGGCGGACAAGGGTTGGTCTGGGAGAGGGGATCCCTCAACCAAGCCCAGCTCTTGGAGCAGCTCCTCGATCCCCAGGATCATCGCTGCACCACTGCGGATGAGGTGCAGACAGCCGCGGGCCGCTGCCGTGTCGATATTCCCCGGCAGGGCATACACCTCCCGCCCGTATTGGTTGGCCAGGTGAGCGGTAATCAGCGCCCCTGAGCGCTCTGGGGCCTCCATCACCAGGGTGGCGCGGCAGAGGCCGGCGATAATGCGGTTGCGCTGGGGAAAGTGCTCCTTGGCCGGCGGCGTGCCGGGGGGATATTCGCTGAGGACGGCCCCTTGTTCCAGGATGCGCCGGTAGAGAGCGCGATGGTGGGCGGGGTAAACCTGATCCACCCCAGTTCCCACCACGGCCACCGTCTTGCCGCCTGCCTCCAGGCAGGCGTGGTGGGCAATGCCGTCGATCCCGGTGGCCAGTCCCGACACCACCACGCAGCCAGCTTCCGCCAGGGCGGCGCTGACTTTCTGGGTCCACTGCTGACCGTAGGGGGTGGGGGCGCGGGTGCCGACAATAGCGATGGCCGGCTGCTGCCAGTCGGGGCACTCGCCTAAGACGTAGAGAAGGGGCGGTGGATCCGGCAGCTCCCACAACAAGGGCGGATAGCCGGGATCCGCAGGGGTTAGGAAGGGGATCCCCGGCTTTTGGGTTTGCTCCAGGATCTCCCCAGGGTCGAGGCCAGGACGGGCAGAGGCAATCGTTTCTGCCAGGGTGGGGCCAATGCCCTCTACCTGCAGCAGGGCCGGAACGTCCGCCTGCCAGGCCCGTTCCAAGGATCCAAAGAATTCCGCCAGCCGCTTGAGGCGGTGGGGGCCGATCCCTCTAATCCGCGCCCAAGCCAGCCAGTAGGGCCGCTCTCGTTCGCCCCCAGGTTCCCTTTTGCCGGCAGGATCGGAAGGGGAAATGGAGAAAGACAAGTTCAGCTCCCCCCAACAGTGGCTGTAGTACCTTAAGTAATGGTCAGCAAAAAAGCAGGAGATAGGCAAATGGCAGGATTGGATCCTGCTGGTGGTTCTCAGGCGACAAGGCCATTGCGGTTTGGACAAGGACGCCAGGCTTGGGTGTGGGGGATCTATCCGCTGCTGTGGCTGTTGACCTGGGTGGGATCCCGCTCGGCCCAGCCGCAGCTATGGGGGATCCCGGCTTGGTACTGGGGAGCAGGGTTGGCGGTGCTGCTGTTGGTGCCCCTGAACTTCTACTTTGTGCGAACTTGCTGGCCCAGGGCTGGAGATGAGTGACACGGTTTTGAGTTTGGGTGTGGTGGGGGTGTACTTGCTGCTGCTGGCGGCCATTGGTTGGTGGAGCTACCGCCGCAGCGGCCAGGATCCGGTCAGCTATTTCCTGGCAGGGCGGGGGCTGGGATCCCTGGCCTTGACCTTGACCACGCTGGCGACGCTGCTCAGCGCCTTTACCTTCCTCGGGGTGCCGGCGGATGCCTACACCCACGGCCTGGGGATTTTTTTGGCCGTGGGGGTCACCACGGCGCTGATCTCAGGGCTGTTTTTTGGGGTGGGCTACCGGGTGTGGCTGGCGGCCCGGCACTTTGGATTCATCACCCCCTCGGAGTTTTTTGGCCACCGCTTCAACAGCCCTCTCCTGGCCCTGCTCTATTGCCTAAGCGCCCTGACGTT
>NZ_JANSIR010000076.1:1115-3796 GCF_047462155.1 Synechococcus sp. OH2 | reverse complement strand
GGGGGAAGGGATCCCCTACTGGCCCCTGGCGGTGGGGGTGGCGCTGGTCATCCTGGGCTATGTCCTCTTCGGCGGCTCCCAGGCCGTGGTCTGGACGGACGTGGTGCAGGGGATCATCTTGGTTGTGGGGATGGGAGTGGCCTTTGTGGCCGTGGCCTTGAGTTGGGGCCAAGAGGCCGGCAGCCGGTTGGATCCCTGGCTGAGCTTGCCCGGCCCCCAGGGGCGCTGGAGCTGGCAGACCCTGCTTGGCAACCAACTGCTGTTTTTGATGGCTACGCCCCTTTTCCCCCAATTTTTTCAGCGCTTCTACATGGCCAAAAGTGCCTGTCCCTTCCAGACCCTGATGGTGGTCTGGCCGCTGCTGATTCTACTGGTGTTCTTCCCAGCAGCCCTCATTGGCGTCTGGGGTCGGCTGGCTTTTCCTGACCTGCAGCAGCCGGATCAGATCATGCCGCTGATGTTGCAGACCCTGCCCAGCGGCGTGGCGGCAGTGGTGATTACAGCGGCGCTGGCGGCTTTGATGTCTACGGCGGACTCGCAACTGCTAACAGCCAGCTCCCTGGTTACCCGGGATCTGGTGGTTACCTTGCTCAAGCGCCAGCTTTCTCCGCACCAGGAGGAGCTGTTGGGCCGCTGGGTGGTGCTGGGGATTGGGCTGGTTTCCTTTGCCATTGCCGTCAGGCCACCGGGGCTCATCGCCCAGATCGCCACCTGGAGCTTTCAGGGCAACGCCATGCTCTTTCCCCTCTTGATTGCCGGCCTGTACTGGAAGCGGGCTACCCGCGCCGGGGCCGTAGCCGGAGCTTTGGTTTCCAGCGGTCTCACCTTGGGCTGGCTGGCGGGCCTGTTGCCCCAAGCCTGGACGGGGGGCTGGCTGCCGGTGATCCCGGCGGTGGTTGTCGGCACGGCGGTGCTGGTGGGGGTGAGCTTGCTCACTCAGCCCGACCAGGAGAGGCTGGCCGCCTACTATGAGAGCGGCCCTTGGGGGGAGGAGATCTCGAAATAACTGGATTGAGACAGATCCCTCACCCCCGGCCCCTCTCCCTGAGGGACGACCCTCACCCCCGGCCCCTCTCCCTGAGGGAGAGGGGAGATGCTTCGGCGTTGTTCAGCTTCTGTCGGTGGCCAACCTCTTGAGAACAAGGAAGGTGCCGCCCAGGAAGAGCAGGCCCATCAGCCCGGCTAGGGGGTTGCCGCCGATGCCGGTAAGCCACTCTGGCGCCCTGCCGGTGTACTCGATCCAAGCCAAGTTGTTGACCCAGGTGATGCCCCACACCCAGCCGGCGTGCAGCCCCAGGCTGAGTCCTAGCTTGTTTTGGTTCCACACCTTGGCCTGAGCCAGCAGCAGGCCCATCAGCCACAGTCCCGGAAACTGGGGCCAGGTGGCGAGGATCTCTGCTGGCGGCTTCAAAAAGTGGGCCAAAGCAAAGAGAAGGCTGGATCCCCACAGAGCGCTTGTCCAGCCGTAGTCCAAGGCCATCTCCTGCAGCAGCCAGCCGCGGAACAACAGCTCTTCTGCCAGGGCCACCGCCAGGCCCACCCCTAGCCCCAGCAAGCCATAGCCCAGCAGGGATCCCCCTTCCACCGGCCGCCAGCTCAGCCAGCCCAGGGCCCCCTCCAGGCCAAAGAGCAGAAAAAGCCCGCCCACACCCATCCCCAGGCCCCAGAGGATCCCAGCTCGGCAGGCCCAACTCTTGTCCAGGCCATAGGCGGCAAACCCAGATCCCCACAGCCACAGCCAAAGGAGCAGTAGAGCATACAGCGGCAGCCAGAGGTACTCTCGGCCAAAGAAAAATCCCCCCAGGCCGACCCACGGTAGCCAGGCCAAAAGGGGGATCCCCAAAAACAGCAACAGCCGCAGCGGCAAGGGAAAGGCCTTGAGTTTGCCAATCAGCTCAGCAGTCGGCAGGCCCACCCAAACCGCTCCTAACTAGCGTTCCGGCTCGATCGAGCTGGTGAGGCCGTGCTGGCGCAGCTGCTCGCAGTAAAACTCCGCGTGCTCCCGCGGCACCACGATGACCACAGCAACGCCGTTGTTGTGGGCTTCCAACATGATCTCGGTGGCTTGCGGCGGCATCATCGATGGAATGACCTTCACCAGCACCTGCACCACGTACTCCATGGTGTTGACATCGTCGTTGTGCAGCAACACCCGGTACATGGGCATATGCTTCGGGGTTACAGAAGGCTTAACCAGAGTCTCCGTAGCCACGACGATCCCTCCTTGGGTCAACAAGAGGTTCCAGAACGCAAAACCGAAAACAAAGCCAAAAAGCAAAAAACCTTAATGGAATTTTAGCCTTCGCAGGAAGGGCTATGAAAAGGCCGCGGAGAACCCAAGCCTCAGGTCTGGCGTTCTTAAACAGAAGCTAACCCAGTTTTCACCGGCCCACAACCTCAGTTTGGGCGCAGAAGTGCTTGACTAGGGGCAATTGGCCATTGTTGCGGATCCCTTTACATTTGCCTGCGTCGCTGAGGTTAGCTGTATGAGTTCCCTGCGTTCCCGTCGCTTTTTCCTGCAGTTGCTGATGTTTGGCGGTGGGGCAGCCGCCCTGGCCGCCTGTGGGGGCACCTCCAGTTCTTCTATCCCGCCGCTGGGAGAGCCGGGATTTCCCCAGGGGGTGTTTGCCGGGGATCCCACCTCTGAGGGGGCGGTGCTTTCCACGCGAGTGGTGCCGGCC
>NZ_JANSIR010000076.1:0-1004 GCF_047462155.1 Synechococcus sp. OH2 | reverse complement strand
GTGGATACGGTGCCTGTGACGCTGCAGATGGCGGAAAATGCCGAGTTCAACCCCATTCTGCAGCAGGTTGCGCTGACTGCCCGCCGCGTGGCCGGTCGCAACTACCGCACCGAGCCGGGCGACTACATTGCCCGCGCCGTTGTTACCGGCCTGAGGCCGGCGCAGCGCTATTTCTACCGCTTTGTCAGTGAGGGGTTTACCAGCCCTGTGGGCCAGTTCCGCACCCTGCCGGCTCCGGGCGATGGGCGGCCCATCCGCTTCTTGCACATTAGCTGCGCCAATGAGCCTCCTTTCCCCATTGGGGCGGCCCTGTTGGCTGAGGTTAACCGTGGCGATATCGATTTCATCGCCTTCAACGGCGACACCGTCTACGCGGATCGCTTCTGGCTGGGGCTGGATCCCATCGGCAACCTGGAGTTTTACCGCAGCCTCTATCGGGATCAGCGGGATCCCAAGTATGCCGGGCCGGAGTTCCCGCAGTTGTTCAGTCGCACTTCCTTTGTCGTTAACTGGGATGACCACGAGGTGATCGACAACTACAGCGGCCAGAAGGCCCGCGGCGGCCGCGCCGTCCAGCTCAACGACACCACCGGGCAAACCCGCGACGTGGAAGATTTTAGGGTGCTGGGCTACCAGGCCTTTTTTGAGTACAACCCCATCACCCCCACCTTGACGGATGTACCGGGGGTAGATAGCCGGGATCGGGTGTTTCGCAGCTTCCGCTACGGCGCCAACGCCGAAGTCTTTATCCTCGACCTGCGCCAGTACCGCGACTTGGCTGCTGTGACCCCGATCCTGCCCATTTTGCCCCCTGGCTTGACCCGCCAGCGCTTTTTGGAACTGGCCGGCATCCGCCTCACGCCCCAGCAGGAGACCCTGTTCTTCGGCCCGCCGGGATCGGAAGAGGCGCTGTTTAACCTGCTGCGCCGCACGCCGCGCATTCTTTTGGGAGAACCCCAAAAGCAGTGGCTGTTCAACGGCCTGCGCAGCTCCACCGCCACCTA
>NZ_JANSIR010000075.1:11120-14189 GCF_047462155.1 Synechococcus sp. OH2 | reverse complement strand
CCGGGTGGGGAATCCCGCGCCTTACGTTGAAGTCGAGAGCCATCCCCAAGGGCTAGGCGGCTCTGGACTCATCTTTGGCTTCTCTCTAGCGAGGGCCATAGGGCGTCCAATAGCCGCGCCCCTGTTGCCTTGCCGCATTGGCTGCCTCTTTGAGAATAGCGCCGTACTTGAGGCCATTGGTTTGCGGCGACAGTAGGCCATGCCCCAAAAACAGCATCTCCTGGTTGATGAGGGTATTGGCCCGCCAAACGTAGGCAGGCAGGGTGGGGGTGGGCACCAGAGCGGGATCCAACTCCAAGAACACCTCGCGCCCCAGCAAAGCCGTCTGCAGGTATTGACCGGCATTGTAGATAGGCAGAGGGGTTTGCCTGCGCAGCTCCGTCCACGTAGGATTGACCTCTGCCGGCAGAGGATCAATCCCGATCAGTTGCACCAGGCGCAAATTCAAGTCCCCTTCGAGCTGGACAACCAGGGTGTTGTAATCGACCACCCGAATGACTTGTGCCCGCTTGAGGCTGCGCAGATCCGGACGGGCCACTAAGGTCAAGGCCCAAGCGGGCCATGCCGAGACCAGCAAGGGTAAGGCCAGCAGGCTGCTCAGCTTAATGAAACTCCGTCCCTGGGATATCAACAGAGACTTGGGACGGTGAGAGATGGAAACAGACCGCAGCGATTTTTGCATCATGGACTTCACCCGTTGCATGGCGGACTTGACGATAGGGATGGTTTGCATGCTTAACCTTTGGATTTGACGCTGCCCTTACACCGCCACCCGGCGGGCCTAATGCCGGATCCGGCTCACTGCCGTCACTCTACAAAAAACTGTGGCAGATGGGTCAACTTGGCGAGATTTCCCGCGACTCCTCCTTTCGGAAGCGCCACCGGATCGGCAGCCTAAGTAGACAGTTTCCCAACGGTTCTCCGATGCCTCGCGCTCTCGCCCCAACTCTTCTCTCTCTGGAAGGGGGGAGCTGGGAATACAAATAGAGTCTCGTTGCCATTGGCCCTGACCTCCCTCCGACTCCCCCCGCATACGCGGGGCAGGTACAACGCGAGCCTTCCCGTCTTGCAAGGTAGCCATGGCTCTCTCTCAAAAGCGGGGATCCAGAATGGCCGCAGGGCTCTTCTCCGGAGTCTTGGGCAGGAGGGAGTTGACCAGTACGGTAACCAAGCCCAGCCGATTGCCCGCCAGGATATCTGTCCACAGGCGATCGCCCACGATGGCTACCGCCTCCACCGGCAAGTTCATTTGCGCCACAGCTCGCCGCAGAGCGCGCCGCGAGGGTTTGCCAGCGCCGTGAATGTAAGGCAGGTTTAAGCTCTCACCAATTTGGCGAATGCGGCTGCGGTTGAGGTTGTTGCTCACCAGCCAAATCTGAAAGTGGGGGCGCAATTGCTCCAGCCAGGCGGCCACAGCCGGATCCACCTCCGCCTGGCGGATCGGCACCAGCGTGTCGTCCACGTCGAAGATGACACCCCTCACCTGCCAGGCCAACAGATCTTCTGCCCGCAGCCGCAAGACAGTGCCGGCCACCACCACATCTGGTTGCAGGAGCTTGAACCAAGGTTTGTGTACCATTTGGAAGCTTTTCAACCACCAAGCGCCAATTCTCCTGACCTCCTCATCAAAGACTAGGTTGAAGACCGGGCGGGGATCCCTGCCGCTCGCGGAGGATTTGCCGTTGAGCTGCCTCGTGCTCGGCTAGAGTCTTGCTGAAAACATGGGTGCCGTCGTAGCGGGCCACAAAGTAGAGGTAGTCGGTCTCCTCAGGCTCCAAAACGGCTTTGAGGCTGGCCAAGCCCGGACTGGCGATGGGGCCAGGGGGCAATCCGGGGTTGAGGTAGGTGTTGTAGGGAGAGGGAGTACGCACCTCGGCAAGGGTGAGGCGGCGATCTGGCGTTTGCCGGATGTTCAGGGCATATTCCACCGTCGGATCGGCTCCCAAGGGCATTCCCTTTTTGAGCCGGTTCAAAAAGACACCCGCGATTAAGGCGCGCTCCTCCGGCACAGCGGCCTCCCGCTCCACAATGCTGGCCAGGGTAACCCACTCATGCAAGGAGAGGGAAGTGGTGTGCTGGCGAAACAGGGGTAGGGCCACAGCGGCAAACCGCTGCAGCATAGCGTTGATTACAATCTCGGCTTTTTGCTGATCTGGCAGGGATCCCTCCACCTGTTCGACAGGAAAAAGATAGGTATCGGGGAAGAGGTAGCCTTCCAGGGAGTTCAAGCTGGGGGGCAGCCACTCAAGGGGTGGGATCACACGGGCTGTGGCAATGAAAACATCGGCTGGCATCCACTTGCGCTCCGCTAAGGCCGCCGCCATCTGCTCGATCCGCCAGCCCTCTGGGATGGTCAGCCGCCGCTGCAGAATCCGGCCCTGCCGCAGTTGTCGGGCTACAGATAGCATGTCTTGGTTGGGATCCAAAGCGTAGGTACCTGCCTGAAACAGCCAGTCGCGGCCAAAGGTGCGGCTCCACAGCTCCCAGGCCAAAGCAGAGCGGATCACCCCCGCTTGGTGCAGTTGTTTTCCGATTAAACGGCTGCTGCTGCCCGGCTGGATCACCACCTGGATTGGCTCTGGGCCACCCACCGGCTGAAGCCAGGTCTGCCAGCGCCAGTAGCCAAAGCCGACGGCCAAAGCCACCAGGAAAGCTAAGCCTTGCACCAGACGGCGACCCCAGCGTTGGCGGCAGCAGGGCGGAGCACTCTGGGCGATCAGGCCTTCGGGCGAGGCGGGATCGCGGTGATCTGTCATCGCCTTCCCCTCCACATCGCGTCAGCACATCCTCTGGCCAGGTTGGCGTGGCCAGAAGAGATCCTCAGGCCGTCACCGGCCACTCAAGGCCACCCCCAGTGTAGCCTCGACCTATTCCACTTAGGATCCACTCTCCTGGGCCAAGCGGGCAGGGATCCCATTGCTCTTGGGAGTTGTTTGTCCAATCCAAGTGCCGATGGGCTCACCCTGCACCACCCGGTAGATGTTGCCGGGGGTGGTTAGGTCGAAAACCACGATGGGTAGTTGATTTTCTTTGCAGAGGGCGATGGCGGTGCTGTCCATCACCCGCAGA
>NZ_JANSIR010000075.1:7777-10973 GCF_047462155.1 Synechococcus sp. OH2 | reverse complement strand
CTTGGGATCCGCGTCGTAAACTCCGTCCACCTTGGTGGCCTTGAAAATCACCTCGGCATCGATCTCCGCCGCCCGCAAGGCCGCAGTCGTGTCGGTGGTAAAGAAGGGATTTCCGGATCCTGCCCCAAAGATCACCACCCGCCCTTTTTCCAGGTGACGAATGGCGCGGCGACGAATGTAAGGCTCTGCCACCTCCTGCATGGCAATGGCCGTCTGCACCCGCGTCGGGATCCCGGCTCGCTCGATGGCATCCTGCAGGGTTAGGGCATTGATGACGGTGGCCAACATCCCCACGTAGTCAGCAGAAGCTTGATCCATCCCCTGGGCAGCCGCTTCCTTGCGCCCGCGCCAGATGTTGCCCCCTCCCACCACGATCGCCACCTGCACGCCCGCCCGCACCACCGAGGCCACTTCGCCGGCAATGGATTGCAAGACCTCGGGGTCAATCCCGTAGGGACGTTCCCCCATGAGGGCTTCACCGCTCAGCTTCAGCAGAATACGTCGGTACTTCATGGTTGTCCGCTCCAGCCCACCCCTGCCTACAATAGCAGCTTTGCTGGGCTAGATCCGGTTAGGGTGTTGGCCAACAGAGCCTCTCGATAAACTCGCCATCACGGCTGCTGCTCTTCGCCAGCGCTGGCCTCCTGATCACGAGGGACAGAACGGAAGCGGCGGCTATTGCGAGCACGACTTTTTTGAAACTGCTTGGCATACTCGCGGTTGCGCTCGGCTTTTTCCCGCTTCAGGTTGCGTTTTTTGGCCATGCTGGTCTTCCTGACCGGTTGTCCGGCATCAAGTAAAGCACTCCGGTAGAGTGCGAGGTGTCCTTAATCGTAACATGCTTTGCCGAAGCCATCCTGAAGGCCTTTGCTCAGCCGGCTATGGGCAGGGATCCCCAGAGTAGGGAGAGGCCGATTAGGAGGAACCCTACGCCTGCCGAGGTTTTGATCCAGCGGGGAGGGATGACCCGCGCTACCCAGGCTCCCGCCCACACCCCGATGAAGCTGGTGCTGATCAGGGCAGCAGCAGCCCCGCAGAAGATCACCCCAAGATTTTGCGAGTGGGCGCTGAGGAGCAGGGTGGCCAGCTGGGTTTTATCGCCCATTTCGGCCAGCAAAATTGAGCCGAAGCTGACCAGAGCAGCTCGCGCCGCGGTCTGTCTCAAGAAAGAGAAAATCTGACTGCTGTGCTGGCTCAACACGCCTCTCTAGCCAAGTTGCTCTCAACTTTTCCCTGGCAGGCCACCCTCGCTTCCCTCAGAGGGCTCACTCTTCCCTTGCCATTCCCGCCAGAGGACATAGCTCCCGATTGCCAGGAAGCCGCTGCCCGCTAACCATTGTAGCCAGTCTGCCGGGATCACCTGTCCCAGTCCTCCCCCCAAGGCTACGCTGAGCAAACTGGCGGTCACCAGAGCGCTGGCAGAGCCGAAAAAAATTGCCCAGGGAGACTTGGATTGGGCGCTCATGAGCAAGGTGGCCAATTGAGTCTTATCGCCCATCTCCGCCACAAACACGGTTATAAAGGTAACAAGCCAGAGCCGCAGTGGGGATTGCTCTAGCAGGTTGTTGACGGCAGAAGAGGCTTCAGAGAGGGACGGCACCGTTTGCGCTTCCAGGGCAGGAGACGGGGCCAGGTTCTCACTGGTGGGTTGCCAGTCAACAGCGGTGGCTTCGTTCCAGTGGAGATAGTGCTGCCCAACGGCCAAAAAGCTCCAATAGAGAGCCAAGGATAGGGCTGTCAGCCCCAAGCCTAAAGCCAGTTGCCCCTGCCAAGAACGCCCTGATGCCATGGTCTCCGCTGTCCGCTAACCACCGACATGCAGCTTATCCTGTAGCAGGGCTTTTTTCACCGGTTCTGGAAAAGACAGGGGCGCTAAAGTAGAGAAAGAAGGGGCGTTGGCCGAGCGGTTTAGGCAGCAAACTCATAATTTGCCTTACACAGGTTCGATTCCTGTACGCCCCATCGCCAAAACGCTCTCCGCAGAAGAGTGCTGGATTGAAACCGGCTGGAGATGGTTTCCCATCCCCAGGCACTTTGCTGCTGAGGCAACCCCTTCCAGCCCCTATCCCAGGACGGCAAAAGGAGACGTATCAAAGGCGGGGGCTAGACTCCGTGCGGGATCCCGTATCTACGGAGCGAGGCAGCCAGCGCTCGGGCAAGGCGGTGGGGGATCCCCACTGGGACTGGAGCCGGCTGAGGAATTCTCCCTGCGAGGTGCGCAAGTCGGCCAAGTTGGCCCCGCTGTTCATCACAGCAAACCAGATATCCCCCCGCTCAGTTGGCAACACGCCCGCCAAGGTGCTGACGCTGGGTAGGGTGCCGGACTTGGCGATCATCACTCCCGGCAGCAGCCGCCGCTCCAACACCCCCACATCCTGGCCGACGACGGCAAAGGCATCTGCTAGCGACAAGCCGTGCTCTTCCAGCAGCGATTGAATGGCCCGCAACATAGCTACATTGGCCCGCGGGGAGATGCGGTTTTCCACCCCCAACCCTGAGCCGTTGATCAGGTGCAGCTCTTCTGCCGGGATCCCTGCTGCAGCCCGAGCCCTTTGGGCTACCTGGGCCGCTCCCCCCACCGCCTCCGCCAGCATCTCGGCCATGGCATTGTTGCTGTAGAGGTTCATCAGCTTGAGTAGATGAAGGAGAGGAGGCGATTCATGTCTGAGCAAGACCTGGGCCTCCGGGGGGATCTGCTGGGCAATTCGCACCGACCCCAAAATCTCCACCTGCGGCCTGGGCGTGCCGGGGGGCAGAGTTTGAAATTGCGCCTGGGCTTCCGAGGGCCAGAGGCGAGCATCCATCCCCTGCCGCAGCAGCGCTCCCGAGCGGGCCACATCCTGGGAAAAGTTCATGTAAAAGCGGCCCGCCACCACCAGATCCCCGCGCACCTGGCGGATCCCCTGGGCGTTGAGGGCATTCCCCACCGCGAAGGCTTCCTCCCAAACAAAGAAGGGATCCTCCCCTCCCAGCACCCAGAGATCGCCCTGCAAAACTCCGTCCGTTCCCAGCGAACCTGCTGTCAAGTAGGTGGTGACGAAGCGGTGTTGCCATCCAAACTGCTGCAGAGCAGCCAGGGTAGTGGCCACCTTGGTCAGAGAGGCTGCCGGCAGAGCCTTGGATCCCTGGTGTTGCCCCAAAACTTGGTCACCCATCTGCAGCCAAACCCCCTGGGCCGCGGAAGCAAAGCCACGAC
>NZ_JANSIR010000075.1:5177-7687 GCF_047462155.1 Synechococcus sp. OH2 | reverse complement strand
TCAACCGGGCTAGGTACGCCTCCACCTGGGGCTGCAGGGATCCCTGCGCCGTCGCCTGGGAAAAATGAGCTGAGCTCAGCAGCAAGAGCGCCGCCGAGAGCATCCCCACCCCGATCGCAACCAACCGCCAGCCCGGCCAGACCCGCCGCTGTCGTTCGCAATAGTATTGCAGAGCACTTTTCACCCAAAATGCCCTCTAAAAACGCCGACCCACCGCAGGAGCGGATCCCTCAGCTCGGCAGCTCCCAGCTGCTCTCTTCCACAGGTTCCACGTCGATGGTGCCGGGGGGCGTTTGCCGGTAAAAATGTCCATCGGCAACAAACAGGGGCTCGCCACAACTGGGGCAGAAGAAGCGGCTGCCCTCGATGGCCTGCGATTCCGACCCACAGACCGGGCAGCGATCCGTGGCAATCCAGCGGCGTGCCCACCAACGAAAGGCCAGCAGCACCAGTACCGGCAGAGAGAGCAAGAACAGCAACAGAGCCACCAACCCAGCAACCAGCCAACCCAGCCCGACACGGGTCAGCAAAGCTGCCAAGGCCAGGGATCCCAGCCAGAAGCCCCAGCCACCTAGAGAGATGGAATAGGTTTTGGGCTGCTCAAACCGCATCTTTGTTTTCCCTTCCCGTATTGACCACGCTGACCAACGCCGCCGGGATGCCGCGGGCCTTCTCCCGAGTATGTTAGCCCAGACTCACTCGAACTATAGAACCACCTGGGCATACCTTGTAGGCTAGCTCATTTCCAATAGAGGCGGGATCCGGTTTCCCACACCCTCTGGCAGTCCGGACGCCGGGGTTGCCTCTCTAGAGGGCGGGCAGGATTCCTTTGGCAGCCGAAAGTCGGTGGCACTATCTTGGATGAAGCTATTATCAATTGCAGAACTTATTGACTGTTGCGGCGATGTTTCCCAAAAGTGGAGAGGCGGCATTATGGTCTACACAGAAGAAGCTTTCAAAGCAGAGCTGAACGCCAGAGGCTGGCGAGCCACCCGGCAGCGGGAGATTATCTTGCAAACCTTTCAGAACCTACCCGAGGGCACTCACCTAAGCGCTGAGGAGCTGCACAAAAAGTTGCGGGAAGAAGGCCACAACATCAGCCTTTCCACCATCTATCGCACTGTCAAGCTGATGGCACGCATGGGCATTTTGCGCGAGCTGGAACTGACCGAAGGCCACAAACATTATGAGATCAACCAGCCTGCCCCCCACCACCACCACCATTTGGTTTGCATTAAAACCAACAAAGTCATTGAGTTCAAAAACAACGCCATCCTGAATATCAGCCAGAAGGTGGCTGAAAAGTACGGCTTTAAGGTGCTGGATTGCCAGCTCACCATCATCGGCATCAGCCCGGAGGGACAGCGCTCGATCTTGTAGCCAAACAATTTCTGAAGCTCAGCTCCTGGACAGATACTTGCCCGGGGCGTTCTCCCAGCAGCGGAGCTGTACTGGGTTTGTGGGGAGATGGGGATCCCCTTGGCAGGGAAAGTGCCAGAATAGCCGCTGTAAAGTCGAAAGCCATTGGCAGTTGAGGCAATAACTGAGCTTATCCCACCCAATTCGGGAGATGACCATGAACGAGCAGGAAGTGGCGCAGTGGCTAGAGCAAGCTTTGGCAAACCTGCGTCTGAGGATCCAGGTGAAGGTCCAGCCCCTCCAAGACAATGCCGAGGACTACGCCTTGGTGGTCATGATCAACCACCCTGCTCACGTTGCTCTCAACCATGAGAGGCTGACGGCCTGGTTCCAGAAGGCAATTCCCAGCCGCTATCCTCAAGTCAAGCGCTTGGCTCTCTACAGCCGCCCCATCGGCCAGCAGCAGGCCAACTGGAAAACTCAGGTGGGGCTGGCTCCGGAAGTGGCGACGGGCAGGAGGGATCCCGCCGACAGTCCAGATCTCAGCCGCTACTGCTTTGTCCAAGACCGCCAGTTGCTCACTGCCGACCTGCCTCAACCTTCGAGCGTGGTGCGCCAGGCGGTCTTGGGTTTTCATAGCCTCACGGCTGGGCAAAAAGAGGAGGTTTTGCCCCTACTGCCCCCCTTGTTCCGCAACCCCGGCGCCGTCTCGACGGCGCTGCTCTCTGTGGATGCGGCTCTGTGGCTGGAGCCCTTGAAAAGCCTCAATCCCCATGAGCTGCGCCTGTTGAGCGTTTGGCTGAGCCGCTATTGCTTCAACCCCAGCCGCACCTTAGCAGAGTTGGATCCCGCCACCTCCAATCTCAAAACCGGTCAGACCCACCGCCGGTATCGCGCTCCTCAGACAGGGGTCTCGCTGGTTTTGGCCAGCTTTGCCGGCAACCTCACTCTGGCCGCCGGCGTGACCCTGAGCCTGTTGTTCGGCATGGTGTTTGTGCTGGCCCTGGCCGTTTTCGGCACCTTGGAAGGGGGGTTCTCTTTTGGCTCTCTCCTTTTTGCTGTTTTGCTCACCCTGGCCTTCAACGCCCTGATTTTCTTTTTGTCCCCCTGGTTGATGGACTGGATCCAGCACAGCCTCTACGGCACCCAGT
>NZ_JANSIR010000075.1:0-5061 GCF_047462155.1 Synechococcus sp. OH2 | reverse complement strand
GCGTCGCAGCCCCGAAAGCGCGGAGGTGATCGAACGGGTCTGCCGCCAGTACAAGCTGAAGCAGCCGAAGCTGGGTCTGATCCGCGACCAAAACCCCACTGCCTTTACCTATGGCAGCCTGCCGGATACGGCCCGCATCGTCGTCAGCGAGGGCCTGTTTACCTACTTGGAAGATGAGGAGGTGGCTACAGTTTATGCCCACGAGCTGGGGCATGTGATCCACTGGGATTTCGCGGTCATGACTCTGGCTTCCACGTTGGTGCAGATCCTCTACCTCCTCTACGTCTACCTGCGCGACACCCGCCGGGATCGCAGAGGGGGCAAAAACATAGGTTCCTTGGCGCTGGTCGCCTACTTTTTCTACGTGGCTGGCTCCTACTTGGTGCTGTATCTGTCGCGGGTGCGGGAGTACTTTGCCGATCACTTTGCCGCCGAAACCACCGGCAACCCCAACGCCCTCTCGCGGGCTCTGGTGAAAATAGCCTTTGGCATTGTGCAAGAAGGGGAGCGGGAACAGGATGAGGAAGCCCGACAGCGCAGTGCTCGCCTGCTGGAAGGGACGCGGGCCTTGGGGATCTACGATGCCAAGGCGGCGGTGATGGCGGGAACAGCTTACCGGGTGGCTGCGGATCCCAGCCAGGTGGGCAGGGTGTTTTTGTGGGATCTGTTTAACCCTTGGGCCTGGTGGATGGAGCTGAACTCCACCCATCCCCTCACTGGCAAGCGGGTGCGGGCGCTGGGCACCTATGCCGAACAACTGGATCTGCCGGTGGAGTTCGACATGGCCAGCGTGGTGGCCCAGGGCAAGCAGCTCAACCGCCAGCAGCTCTACGGCAATTTTCTTCTGGACGTGGTTTTGTTAAACGCCGAGTGGCTGGGGGCGATCTTGGGGATGGTGCTCGGGATCCCGGCTCTGCAGGCAGGGTCTTACGGCATGTTTGCCGGCCTGGCCGTGGCGGGAGCCAGCTTGGGCCTACTGCTGAAGATGACGGTGATGTACCCCAGCTTGGAAAACCCGCCGGCGTTGACGGTGTTGAAGGCGATGAGCAACCCCTACGCCAGCCCCTTGCGCGGCTTGCCGATGCAGTTGCAGGGGCGGGTGATTGGGCGAGGGGATCCGGGCTATCGCTTTGGCTCCGATCTCAAGTTCCAGGATGAGACGGGGATGATTTTCTTGCGCTATGTTTCTCGGTTTGGGCCGCTGGGCAACTTCCTGTTGGGAGCAAACCGGGCAGGCAGGCTGATCGGCCAAGAAGGAGCGGTGGTGGGATGGTTCCGGCGGGGGGTAGTTCCCTACCTAGATCTGTCCCGCTTCCAGAGCCGCTATGGCGAAGTGGTGACCAGCCATCCTCCTTTTGGGCAGGCGGTGCAGGTGGCGCTGGGCTTGATTGCCGCCTTGCTGCTGATGATCTTTTTCCCGTTCTAGGCTATCTGGCCAAGGATGCCAAGCTCAGGCTTTTGCCGGTTGCCCACCGTTGGCACGGGCATAGTCGTCGCTGAAGCGGACGATGTCGTCTTCGCCCAGGTACTGGCCGTTTTGCACCTCGATGATCACCAAGGGGATGACGCCAGGGTTTTCCAGGCGGTGCTTGGTGCAGGGGGGCACGTAGGTGGACTGGTTGGTGGTGATCAGCCGCTCTTCATCGCCGCAGGTAACTTTGGCGGTGCCAGCAACAACGATCCAGTGTTCGCTGCGGTGGTAGTGCATCTGCAGGCTAAGGCGATGCTTGGGCAGCACCACAATCCGCTTGATCTTGTAGCCAGGGCCCTCATCTAGCACTGTAAAGCTGCCCCAGGGGCGAGTTTCGGTATTGCTCTCCATGAGCTTGTTGAAAACTTCGGCTGAGAAGGTGGCCGGCAGTTTTTCCACTGAGGGTAGGGGGGAATTGTGGGTTTCTAGCATAGGCTGCTCTCCTTGGGGCCCTGCCTTCAGCTTATCCTACCGAGCTGGGGAGTAGCCTAACTCCATTGAAATCCTATGGGATCATGGAGAAGTCTCCTGATCTTGGCAAAGGCCCTTCTCCTCCATGCATTCCTACCCGGTTCACATCCACGACCGCCAGAAAGACACCCACTATCTCATCCAGGTACCTGCCGACCAATACATCCTGGAGGCTGCCGAAGCCCAAGGGATCCAACTGCCCTTTGCCTGTCGCAACGGCGCCTGCACCACCTGTGCGGTGCGGATCCAGCAGGGATCCCTCTACCAGCCGGAGGCGATGGGGATCTCGCGGGAGCTGAAGGAGCAGGGCTACGGGCTGCTGTGCGTGGGCTATGCCCGCTCGGAGCTGTGGGTGGAAACCCAAGATGAAGATGAGGTGTACGAGCTGCAGTTTGGCCGCTACTTCGGTCAGGGGCGGGTACGACCGGGGATCCCCATCGACGATGAGTAATTTTTCTCCCTCAGTTGCCTCTAAAGGCCTGCCGCCACATCCCTGGCCTTCGCAGCCCCAGGGCTGGCTGTTGGGAGCGGCAGCGCTGATCCCGCTAAACCTGGCCCCCAGTCTGCTGCTGGCGGTGGTGGGAACGGTGCAGAGCTATGGCCGCTCCTGGCAGCAGATCCGACGGGATCCCCTGTTGGGCTTGGCAGGCCTGCTGAGCCTGGTTGCAGTGACAACGGCGCTGCTGGCAGAAGACTGGCGGCTGAGCTTGCTGGGGATGTTCAACTACTGGCCTTTTCTGCTGATGCTGCCGGCCTTGGCTGGGGCACTGAGGGATCCCCTCAGCCGCCGGCGCCTGGCGCAGGTGTTGGTGCTAGGCAGTGGACTGATGCTGCTGTTGGGCTGGGGAGAGGTTCTGTGGGGGTGGCGGGGGCATCTCTTCTTGGGGCCGCTCTGGATTACGGGAGTGGCTGGCGGGGAGCGGCCGGCGGCGGCCTTCACCTCCCCCAATATCCTGGCCATTTACCTAGTGATCCACCTGTGCTTGGCGGCGGGGCTGTGGGGGGTAGCCTCATCCCCCCTTACCAGAGCAGGGCTGGCGGCAATGCTGGGGCTGGGATCCCTGCTGTTGCTGCTGACGGCCTCCCGCAACGGCTGGGGGGCAGGGGGATTGGCTTTGCTCATTGGGCTGGCGCTGCGGCGCTGCTGGTGGGGGCTCCTGCTCCTGTCCAGTTTGGGGTTGGCCGGCTTGGCGGCGGCTTTGGATTGGCCCGGCTGGCGGGCGGTTGTGCCCTCCTTGATCTGGAGCCGGTTGGCAGACACCTTTGACCCCCAGGCCCCCTACTTTAGCTCTACGGCCAACCGCCTGGATGCCTGGCGCTTTGCCCTGCAGATGGTGCGGGAGCGTCCCCTAACGGGCTGGGGCTGGCAGAGCTTCCCTGCCCTCTACAACGCCCAGGATCCGCCGGAGCTGCTGGGCCACTGCCACAACTTGTACTTGCACCTAGCGGCAGAAGGCGGGATCCCTCTGCTGCTGGGCTATTTGGCCTTGTGGGGCTGGATCTTGGTGCGGAGCTGGGGAGCCTGGCGCTGCTCCCAAGACGGGATCCTCTTGGGAGTTTTACTGGCCTTGACGGCGTTTTTTGCTGCGGGGCTTTTGGATGTGGTGATCTTGGATGGCCGCATTCACCTGTTGATAACCTTGCTCTTGGGCGCAGCTTGGGGAGCCAGCCTCGAGCGCCTCTGCAGCGAGGCAAATAGGGTTCCGGCGGATCCCTTCCCAGGCGAGGCATCCCGGCCAATGCCGCAATAGAGTTCCTCCCTTGGTCTCTGTTTCGGTCGCCGGATTTTTTAGCTTGGGATTGTCTCAAGTCCCCGCTCATCAAATCTCCCTTTTCCTTGGGGAGAAAAGGTGGGAGGCGAGGGCATACTTCCCCAGAAGGGGAGTAAAAAGCTGTCGCCAACCTACTTCCAAAAAGGTTCAGTGGTACTTCGAGTAACAGCTATACCATTGATGGGCAACTAAAGTTGCTTACGGGCTTTTCTGCTCTGCACTAAAGTACGGGGCTGCCAAGCTATCCCTCTGTGTCTGCAAGGTCAAGAGGTTCCAGTGGCGATGCTGGCAATGCTTATGTAGAGGTGCACTTGCGATCGGGAAAGCCTTCATTCTACCTGGGTTTTGGTTCTGATGATAGCAAGGCAAGGGCGGAAGCGGAGCAATGGGGCCAGCTTTTGGGGTGTCCGGTCAAGCTGCCGGAGGCAACGCCTTAGGCTCAACCTATCCTGATAGCTCCTTCCAGCCAACAAGGGGAGGCAAGGTTGGCCAAAGCTGAGACAATAACACCTGTCCACGCGCTCAAAGGGATCCCCTGTGCTGCCGCGGGCTGCTCTGTGGATTTTGGGGTTGGGCCTGCTTCTGCGCTGCTGGGTGGCTGCTCTGTTGCCGCCGGGCTTTGACGAAGCCTACTACTACCTCTACACTCGCCATCTGGACTGGAGCTATTTTGACCATCCACCGCTGGTGGCCTGGACCACAGGCCTGGGGCCTCTTCTGACGGGGCAGGTGTCGGCTTTTTCAATTCGATTGGGATCCCTGCTGGTTTACAGCGGCTCTTCCCTGTTGCTTTACCTCACGGCGGCGCGGCTTTTTTCGCTGCAGGCAGGGCTGATCACTCTGGCAACCATTAGCATCGCGCCCATTTTCTGGATTGGGTTTGGGGTGCTGACCCTGCCGGATAGCCCGCTGATGTTTTTTACGGCGGCAACCCTGTGGGTGGCTGCCCAGGAGTTTTTTCCAGCTCCCTTGGCGGAGGGGAAATTGGGGGTCTATGGGGCAGCTCGCTACCGACCGGGGCCCAGGCTAGCCCTGATGGGGCTATTGGTGGGGCTGGCCTGCCTAGGCAAATACCACGGCCTGGCGTTGGGGTTTGGCCTGGTGCTCTTTTGTCTGCTCAGCCCAGCCCACCGCTGCGCCCTCAGGTCGGGGTGGGCACTCGTGGCAGTGCTGGGGTTTTTGGCGGCCTTCAGCCCGGTGCTGATCTGGAATGCCCAGCAGGATTGGGCCTCCTTTCGCTTCCAAGGGGGGCGAGCGGTGCCGGAGGCAGGGTACCAACTGCAAGAGCTGCTTCTGACGGTGCTGGCGGAAATTTTTTATCTTTTCCCAACCTTGGGGATCCCTTTG
>NZ_JANSIR010000074.1:6047-8293 GCF_047462155.1 Synechococcus sp. OH2 | reverse complement strand
CCCGCCTACGCGGTGGGGTAGTTCATCAAACAGTTTCGCTGCCATTTGGTAAGGGCTTGGGATCCGCGGTATGGGAAACGGCTCTTCGGGAGAGGCGCTCCGCCCCAGATTCCGTCTAAAAGGCGGGAGCGAGCCGTTCTCTCGAGATTGCTCACCTTTTGTATTTCCTTAGTATTTAGCCTGCTTATATATGATGATCTCAGGCGGGCTTTCGATCCTGGGCTGCCGAGTTCCCTAGGTTGGAAGGGATCCCGCTGGGTGATTTGGAGTTCCCTATGGCGGATGAACTGCCGTTTACCCTGGATCAGCTCCTCATCGTTCAGGCAATTGCGCAGCAGGGGAGTTTTCGGCGGGCTGCTGAGAGCCTGTTTGTCTCCCAGCCGGCGGTCAGCTTGCAGGTGCAGAACCTGGAGCGACAGTTGGGAGTGGTGTTGTTTGACCGTGGCGGGCGCAAGGTGGAACTGACCGATGCGGGGCAGGTGTTGCTGCACTACAGCGAGCGCATCCTCAAACTCTGCCGGGAAACGGTCCAAGCTCTGGCCAATTTGCAAGAGATGGGAGGGGGGCACTTGGTTTTGGGGGCCAGCCAAACGGTGGGCACCTACGTCATGCCCTCTTTGATCGCGCAGTATCACCGCAGCTATCCCCAGATTTCGGTGCAGCTCTTGGTGCAATCCACGCGGCGAATTGCCCAGAAGCTGGTGGAAGGTCGGCTGGATCTGGCCATTGTCGGCGGGGAGATCCCCTTTGACTTACAGCGGCATTTGAAGGTGATGGCTCTGGCGGAAGACGAATACGTGTTGGTCGGCGCCCCCGGCTTTGCCCTCGATGCTCCCGCCCTTGTGGATCTGTTGACTTTGCCCTTCATTACCCTGGATCCCCAGTCTTCCACGCGGCAGACCATCGACCGGGTGTTGAATCGCCACGGCATCAACCCGGGCCAGCTAAACGTACGGCTGGAACTCAGCTCGATTGAGGCGATCAAGAATGCCGTCCAGGCTGGCTTGGGGGTGGCTTTTTTGTCGATGGTGGCAGTGGGCTCCGACTTGGAGCAAGGGCGGCTGAAAAAACTGGCGGTGGAAGGGCTGCAGATACGGCGCACCCTTTGGCTGGCGTTTAACCCGGAGCGCTACCAATCGCAGGCGGCCACCCGCTTTCGCCAGGGGCTGCTGAGCTGCCAAGACTGGCTGAAAACTCCCCCTCCCCACTTACAGTTGATCGCTTGAATGGCAGCTTTTTCCGACCAGATCGGAGAGAGCGGAGGGGATCCCTTGGGAGTGGAAAAAGCTGTGTTCATCGACTAGGGAGCTGATGAGGGAGCAAGAACTGTTGGAACGACTGCCTTTGGCGCAGCGTCTGGCGGAGTTGAGGGCCCGCATTCAAGAGATCCCGCTGCAGAGGGTGCAGTTGGAGGGATTAACTCTGGCGGGAGCAGAGTCCTGCTGGGCCGCCTATCGGGAGCTGGGGCAAGGCGAGATGCCGCTGCTGTTTTTGCACGGCTTCATGGCCACTCACGCCAATTGGTGGCCGCTGATGCAAGGGTTGGGCGACCGATACCGCTGCATCGCCCTAGATTTGCTGGGGTTTGGTCAGTCCAGCCAACCGGCTCTGCGCTACGACATCGCCGTGGAAGTAGAGTTTGTGCGCAGGTTTGTCGAGGCGCTGCGCCTGTCTGAGCCGGTGTTGGTGGGCCACTCTTTTGGCGGCTGGGTGGCGGCAGCCTACGCCATTCGTTACCCCCTGCGGGGGTTGGTCTTACTGGCGCCTGCCGGGATCCGCGACGACAGCTTTGTCAAACGCTACCGGCACATGCGGCTTTTGCTCCGGGAAGGCGCGTGGGTTGATAGGCTGCTGCGAGCCGCCATCCCCCTGGCCCGCTGGGGACGTTGGGAGGAGCGACTGGCTTGGCTCCTGTGGCTGCGGGGGTCCCTGCGCCAGCAGCCGGTGGCCCGACAATTTCTCCGCCAGCGCCTGCGCCCCCAAGATGCCGTTGATACCGTTGAGCGTGACTTACACTCCATTCAGGCCCCCACCCTGGTGATCGCTGCCGAGCAGGACGACACTATCCCCCTCTGGCATTGCCAGACCTATGCAGCAGGGATCCCTGGAGCACAGCTCAAGATCTTGCCAGGAGCTGGACACGCTATCCCTGCCCTGCATGCAGAGCAAGTGCTGCCCCTGATACGGGAGTTTCTGGAGAGCTTGCGCCCAAAGCCGGACTAAGGGATCCCGACCTCTCCTTAGTT
>NZ_JANSIR010000074.1:3062-6037 GCF_047462155.1 Synechococcus sp. OH2 | reverse complement strand
CTGTCAGTCAACAAGTAAGCGGAACCTTGAGACTGGGTTCCAAGGAACTGTCTAGGGGCGTCTTGACAGCGCCTTTGCGAGTCCATCTGTGGATTGCGCAAGAATCTCCCGACTTTAGTCGGGGGAGTGTCAATGCCCTCATGCCAAGCCTCTTAGCCCGGCAACAGAGAACTGCCTCAACATCGGGGCTGTCTCGGCCCAGGCGGTCATAGCCCTAGCCCCTCTGCCAGAGGGGGAGGGGAGCGGCAGGCAGTATACAGTTTTGCTGCATCTTGCCTAACCAGCGAGCTATAGACTGGGAAGGAGGTAGGCTGGCAGCGCGACTGCTTTTTCCGGCAAATACCTGGGAGGGCAGGAAGGAGAGTGGCGAAGATACCCATCTGGCTACAGGGAGTGAGCTATGCCATCTATGGCTTTCTCTACCTGCCGATTCTGTTGATCGTCGTCTACTCGTTTAACCGCGCCCGCTTTGGCCTGGCGTGGACGGGTTTTACCTTCGATTGGTACTTGGCTCTCTTTCGCAATGCGGCAGTTTGGCAGGCAACCCAAAATACGTTCCTCTTGGCCTTGGTCAGCACCCTGGTGAGCACGGTGCTGGGATCCCTCTTGGGCTATGGCCTCTACCGCTACCGTTTCCCCGGCCAAAAGATTGTGCAGGGGTTGCTGCTGTTGCCGGTCACTGTCCCGGATATTGTGATGGCGATTACGCTGCTGCTGTTTTACCAGTTTGTGCGCGCCTACACCGGCTGGTTTGAGCTGGGCTTGGGAACGATGATCCTGGCCCACATCACCTTTCAGATTGCCTTTGTGGCCATCGTGGTGCGCAGCCGCCTGCAGCTTTTGGATCCCGCTTTGGAGGAAGCCGCCTACGACCTTTACGCCAACACCTGGCAGAAGCTGCGCTATGTAACCTTGCCCCTGGCCAGGCCGGGGATCCTGGCCGCGGCGCTGCTGGCCTTTACCCTCTCCATCGATGACTTTGTCATCTCCTTTTTCACCAGCGGGCCGGAAAGCCAGACCCTGCCCATCCTCATCTACAGCACGGCGCGGCGGGGGGTGACGCCGGAGATCAACGCCCTCTCCACCGTGATCATCCTGGCTACCTTGGTCGTGGTGATGGGGTTTCCCCTGCTCAGCCGCTCCCGCTAGCCCCCCTCTCCCTCAGGGAGAGGGGCTGGGGGGGGAGGGTAGATCCCTCAGGGATAGAGGCCGTGGGTGAGGATCTCAGGAAGAGGGGCTGGGGGAGAGGGATCAAGTATTGAAATAGCGGGCCGCCGGGTGGTAGGCGACGATGGCGGTGGTGGACTGTTCCGGATCCAACTGGTCGCTGTCGTCCATGGTCAGGCCGATGCGCTCGGCCCGGAGCAGCTCCAACAAAACCCGCTGATCGGCGATGTTGGGGCAAGCAGGATAGCCGAAGCTGTAGCGGGAGCCGCGGTAGCCCTGGTGCAGGATCTGGCGGATGTCGGGGCTGTCCTCGCCGCCAAAGCCCAGCTCCCGTCGGATGCGGGCGTGGCACCACTCTGCTAAGGCTTCTGCCAGGGTGACGGCCAGGCCGTGGAAGTAGAGGTAGTCAGTGTACTGGCCTTCGGCAAACAGGCGCTGGGCGTAGGCCGTAGCCTCTGGCCCCACTGTAACTGCCTGCATGGGGAAAACGTCCACCAAGCCGGTGGAGCGATCGGCGAAGAAGTCGGCAATGCAGAGGCGCTGGCCGGTTTTTTGGCGGGGGAAGGTGAAGCGGGCCAGCTCCCGCACCTGGGGAGAAAGCTGGGGGCGCTCGACGGTGGGCAGTTGGAAGTAGGTGGTGGAGCCGGGCTCCAGGGCAAACAGCTCGGGGAAGCTGGCCGGGTCGAAGAGGATTAACGTATTCCCTTGCGCCTGCGCTGGGAAGTAGCCATAGACCACCTGCGGGTGCAGCAGGTCTTCGCTCAGGATCCGCTCCTTCCAACGCTCGATCACCGGCTCCACCTGGGTGGCGAGAAACTGGGCAAACTCCTCCGCCGACTGGTCGCGCGGCTTGCGGATCTGCCACTGGCCGGCCACCAGGGCCTGCTTGTCGATATAGAAGAAGACTTCCGGCCAGGGGATCTGATCTGAGGCGAGAACTTTGGATCCCCAGAAAGGGGGGATGGGTCGCTCGGTATCCAGGGCAACGGCCTCGGAACGACGGGTGTCTGCCCCGCCGTCGCCAGCCGAGACCGCAAGGGCAGGAGCAGCGCCCACGGTCACCTCTGGAGCCGGCAAGGTGGGATCCGCTGGATCCGCAGCAGCCTCCTTCTGGCCGTTGACTCGCTGCTCCAAGTCATCCAGAAAACCCAGCCGGTCATCCCAGCGCCCGGCAGCCTTGGCCTGCATCAGCCGATCCATAAAGTGCAGGTCGGTAAAGGCGTCGCGGCCATAGATGACTTGGCCCTTGTAGGTCTGGCGGCAGTCTTCTTCCACAAAGCGGCGGGTAAGGGCCGCCCCCCCTAGGATTACGGGCACGGCGATGCCCCGCTCGTTAAACACCTCCAGATTTTCTTTCATAAACGCAGTAGATTTCACCAACAGGCCGCTCATGGCAATGCAGTCGGGCTTGTACTTTTCATAAGCCTCGATGATGTTTTCCACTGGCTGCTTGATGCCCAAATTGATGACCTTGTAGCCGTTGTTGGTGAGGATGATGTCCACCAGGTTTTTGCCGATGTCGTGGACATCCCCCTTGACGGTGGCGATCAAGAAGGTGCCCTTGCACACCTCCCCGCCCACCTTTTCCATGAAGGGCTCTAGGTATTTCACCGCCGCCTTCATGGTTTCTGCCGACTGCAGCACAAAAGGCAGTTGCATTTTGCCGGCGCCAAAAAGCTCCCCCACCTCCTTCATGCCGTCCAGCAAAAAGGTATTGATGATCTCCAGGGGGGAGTATTTCTGCAGCGCCTCCGCCAGGGTCTCCTCCAGGCCGATGCGCTCCCCGTCGATGATGTGCCGCCGCAGCC
>NZ_JANSIR010000074.1:0-2951 GCF_047462155.1 Synechococcus sp. OH2 | reverse complement strand
CAGCTTGGCCAGGGATCCGGCAGCGCGCAGCTCCTGGCTGGAAACCCCTGCAAACAGCTCCGTCAGCCGCGCCAGGGGATCGTAGGTGCAGATACCCTCAGCGTTAAACTGCCGCCGATCCCAAATGAGATCCCGGCACACCTGCTGCTGCTCCTCCGGGATCTTGCTTAGGGGCAGGATCTTGGCGGCGCTGACGATGGCAGCATCCAGCCCGGCCTGGCGGCACTCGTGCAAAAACACTGAGTTCAAGACCACGCGGGCTGCTGGCGAGAGCCCAAAGGAGATGTTGGAGATGCCCAAGAGGATGTGGGCTTCAGGAAAAGCCTGACGGATGCGGCGAATGGCCTCCAGGGTAGCTGCTCCGTTGGCGCGGTCTTCCTCAATGCCGGTGGAAATGGGCAAGGCCAAGGGGTCAAAGAAAATCTCGTAGGGCGGGATCCCGTACTCAACTGCCTGGCGATAGGCCCGCTCGGCAATCTGGAACTTCTTCTCGGCAGTGCGGGCCATGCCCTCCTCGTCGATGGTGCCGATGACCACCCCTGCGCCGTAGGTCTTGGCCAGCTCCAGCACCTTCAGGAAGCGCTCTTCCCCATCCTCGTAGTTGGTGGAGTTGAGCAGGCACTTGCCCCCGGCCACCTTGAGGCCGGCCTCCATCTTCTGCCAGTCGGTGGAATCCAGCATCAGGGGAAGTGGGATCTGGGTCACCAGCCGCGAGACCAGCTCCCGCATATCCCGCACCCCATCCCGGCCCACGTAGTCCACGTTCACGTCGAGGATGTGGGCTCCCTCCCGCACCTGCTCCCGCGCCAGGGCCACCAGGCCGTCCCAATCTTCAGCGTTGAGCAGCTCCCGCATCTTCTTGGAGCCGCTGGCATTGAGCCGCTCGCCGATGATTAAGAACGAGTTGTCCTGGAGGTAGGGCTGGGGCGAGTAGATCGAGGCGGCAGCCTGGATGCGCTCGACGGAACGACGTTTGGGCCGCAACCCCTGAACGGCTGTCACCAAAGCAGCAATGTGCTCCGGGCGGGTGCCGCAACAGCCCCCCACCACCGCTACTCCCAGATCCCGCACAAAGTGCTCCAGGTGGAAGCGCAGCTGCTCCGGCGTTAGCTTGTAGTGGGCCTTGCCGCCGATGTTTTCCGGCAGGCCAGCGTTGGGGATGCAGGAGATGGGAAAGGGGGAATGGCGGGAGAGATAGCGGATGTGCTCGGCCATTTTGTCCGGCCCGGTGGCGCAGTTGAGGCCCAGCACATCGATGGGGTAGGGCTCCAGGATGGCCAGCGCTGCCCCAATCTCGGTGCCCACCAACATCGTCCCCTGCACCTCAAAGGTCAGGGACACCACCACCGGCAGGCGGATCCCACGCCGGGCCAACTCCTGCTGCACGGCCACCAGCGCCGCCTTGGTCTGCAGAATGTCCTGACAGGTCTCGATGATGAGCAGATCCGCCCCGCCGTCGAGGAGCCCCCGAACTTGCTCCTCATAGGCAGCCCGCATCTCGTCAAAGCTAATGTGCCCCAGGGTGGGCAGCTTGGTGGTGGGGCCGATGGAGCCGGCCACAAAACGAGGCTTTTCCGGCGTTGAGAACTCGGCTGCCACCCGCTTGGCCAGCCGCGCTGCCGCCACGTTGAGCTCGTAGGCTTTTTCCGGGATCCCGTACTCGGCCAAGACAATCGAGGTGGCGCCAAAGGTATTGGTCTCGATGACGTCGGCCCCCACCTCTAGAAAACCCCGGTGAACCTGCGCCACCGCCTCCGGCTTGCTCAGCACCAGGATCTCGTTGCAGCCTTCCAGCTCCGGCCCACCAAAATCGGCTGCCGTCAGGTTCTGGGCTTGCAGAGAGGATCCCATTGCCCCGTCGAAGACAATCACGCGTTCCTGGAGATGCTGCAGGAAGGGGTGGGTCATAGGCGTCGCGGCTCAGGCAGGGATGGGTTCAGAGCTGCTAAAGAAAGCTGGATTTAAGTTAGCATTGAGTCAATTCCCCGGACTAGGCCAAGGCAGGGATCCCCTAGACCAGGATCTCAAGGCTGGGACGGAATGGGGTAAAGTTGAGATTTTCTTCGTCTGCCCTGTTGCTGTTTCCCCAAGGGCGGGCTAATTTAGGGAAGACATTTTGGTGTGAACGGCTACAGTTGCCTGCAGGAACCTTCCTCAAGGTCGCTTGCTGGCTACTGCCGTCTGCTCTTCTCCTTGTATGTTGGGGTGATTGAGGTGCTGAATATCCTGCCCTCTCAGTCAGTAAGTGGCTTGGATTGTGTCAGGGGATAAGCAAAGCCAAAGGTTTGCCTTTCGAGATCTCGGGAGGCTTTACCCATCAAAACGGGTTTTGCGCCAGTTTAGCTAAACCCTATGAGCGATATCTGCTTCGAGATCGGCCTGAGCGATCGGTTGCCTAGAAGTGGGCGAGCTTGCCCGGCACAAACGGGGTTTGCGTCTGCGGAACTTGACTCCCTCCATTTGGCGTCAGGGGCCGCAGCAGAGTTGGCACCTGCTTCCCTCATTTCGGCGTCTAGAACCCCTTAGTCTCCTCCAGTTGTCTGTGATTAAAGTTACGAGGAACTCAGCATGGCTCAAGCAAAGGAATTGGTGAAGTCTGGTCATACGGCTCTTCTCGAACTGGATCTGGAAAGTTCATCCTCCATCCCTTTGGATGCGGACAATGAGGTGGATCCCCTTGAGATGGAACCGGATGCCAGTGACACTGATGCTTTTGATGAGGATGATGAGGACGACGAAGAGTCCCTCGAGGAGGATGCCGATGCTGCTGCCGCCGCTGCCAAGGGCCGTTCAAAGCGCAAAGCGGCCAGCAAGAAAAAACCCTACACCGATGACTCCATCCGCGTCTATTTGCAGGAAATCGGTCGTATCCGCCTGTTGCGGGCAGATGAAGAAATTGAGCTAGCCCGCAAAATTGCCGACCTGCTGGAGTTAGAGCGGGCTCGTGAGGC